>JALVTI010000081.1 GCA_027035985.1 Aquificales bacterium
CTCAAGAGCTTGGAATGGAAGTTAAAGAGGTAGATGAAGCTTACACTTCTAAAACCTCTCCCTTTGCGGATATTTTCAAAGTTAGGAAGACCAAAAACGCTAAACTCTGCTTAGGGGAAAGGAAAAGGAACATTTTTAGGGATTTTGTAAGCGGAAAAGTTTTTCACTCTGATTTGGTTGGGGCATTAAACATTCTTAGAGTGGGAGCAAAGCTCCTAAAACTTAGTTTCTACAACAGCTTAAAAGTTTTGTTTGTAAAGCTGTGCAATCCGAGAAGGTTTAAGCTAATGGAGTTTTTCTATAAGGTATCCCCCGAGTCCCTAATAATAGGGATAGGGGGTAGTAGGCAGGCTTTAAAGCCTGCAGGGGTGGACGGAGAAAGGGTTTTTACTATCAACTGAAACATTTCTTCAAGTTTTTGCCCTTTCTCCGTTCCTTCTTAGCCGAATTCGACGGACCCCGGAGGAGAAAGGTTATTGTTACCTTGGTGGGAGAATAATTTTCCTTACCAATCCTATTAGTGGACTTTTTAACCCCACTTTTAAGGAAAGACTTTAAATCTGTAATTTCTACAAAATCACCCATCAGTTTCGGGACATATAGGGAGGTGAGGGGAGCCTTATTTTATTGTTGTTATTTACGCCCGCTATTGGCAGGTATGTTAAGCTTTTAACTTGAAAATTTTTCAACCCTTTCGGGGCGGGCTGTAACCCCCTATCTATGATAGGGGGTTTTTGCCTGCAAAATTTTCTATAAAGGTGAATAGCAACAGTTTTAATTTAAATGGATATTCTTTCTCTTTACGTAGCTCCTTTAACTAATTCGTCTAATTTTTTTAATAGACTATGAAGTTAGAGCTTGCGATGTAAAACTAAAGTAGGTTCCGTCTCGGAAAATTTAATCCTTGCCAACAGGTGCTTTTAATTTTTATTTTTTTATCAAAACCTTAAAGGGGAGGTATGGGAAGATGCCCTCAAGTGGTGCTTTGGTTGCCTTTAGTAATGAAAAGAGCATTCTTATCATACTAAAGACTTGTGAAAATGCTAAAAAATTGTTGGAAAATCAAAATGTGAAAGATTTTATCAAGTTCTCTAATGAGTTATTGGAACATATAGAAAACCCTACAGATATTTTGGACTACTATACCCATGCAAAAATGCTGTATAGGCTTATAAAAGAACGCTTGGGAACAGAAAAAGTAGGCTTTTACGTATATGATTTAGAAGTTTCCTACCCCATAAGGGGCAATACTCCCGAAGAACTCGAGCAGGCTATTGAAAATGAAGCCATGATAGACAAGCCTATACTTGCTTACTCCAGATGTTTTGAAGATGTTCCCATACTTCTTATTGCAGATTTGGATTCTTACAAAACCTATGAAGTAAAAAGATAACTTTTGTACTCCTTTTATTTATTAAATTTTTCTTTCGATGCTCGTTAAGGTTAAGGCTAAACCCCGTTCCAAAAAGGAGGGTGTAAAAAAACTTGCCGAAAACTACTTCGAGGTGAGGGTTAAACAACCTCCCGAAAAGGGGAGGGCTAACGAGAGAATTGCCGAACTTCTGGCGGAGTATTTTGACATCCCCAAATCCCGCGTGAGGTTGGTAAGGGGTGAAACCTCGAAGGAGAAAGTTTTCGAAATAGACCTCTAAGGGGAATGTATGAATAAAGGGAAACCCTTTGAGGACTTGGTCTTTCAATTTTTGACCCTTAAGGAGTGCGAAGTTTTGGCGAGAAACTACCGCTCCCGCTATGGGGAGATAGATATCGTCGCCCTCTGCCGCAACAGGCTTTTAATAGTGGAAGTCAAGGGTTCTTTTAAAAACGAAAACCCCGCTTTGCGGGTGGATTGTACCAAGGTTAGGAGGATTTACAAAACCTATTTAAGGTTTTTATCGGAGTTTCCCCAGTATAGGGATTTCGAAACCCTATTTCTGGTCGCCTCCGTAAGGGGAAACCAAATCGATTGGAAACCGGTAGAGGTAGGGGATTGTCTGGATACCTTGTGAAGGTCTTCGAGGGGTTTCAACCCGCGGGGGTATAATTTGCAAACTTATGAAAATCACCTTGAGCGTTATTAAAGCGGACATAGGCGGTTGGGTCGGACACTCCTCCACCCATCCCGAGGTTGTAGCCGCGGTTAAGGAGTTTGTAGATACCAAGGTAGCCGACGGAACCCTCATAGACGCCGACATACTCACTTGCGGTGACGATATCGCCATCGTCATGACCCACACCCACGGGGTCGACGCCGAGGTAGTCCACAAGCTCGCCTGGGACGCCTTCGAAACCGGAACAGAGGTTGCCAAAAAGCTCAAGCTCTACGGAGCCGGTCAAGACCTCCTAGCCGAGGCGTTCTCCGGAAATATCAAGGGTTTGGGTCCCGGCGTCGCCGAAATGGAATTCGAGGAGAGACCCTCCGAGCCGGTTATCGTCTTCTTTGCCGACAAGACCGAACCCGCCGCTTGGAACTTACCCCTCTACGAGATGTTTGCCGACCCCATGAAGACCGCCGGACTGGTCATAGACCCCAAAATGCACCAAGGTTTCACCTTCGAGGTGCTAGACCTAATAGAGGGTAAAAAGGTTAAGATTTCCTGCCCCGAGGAGCTTTACGACCTGCTAGCGCTAATCGGAACCACCTCCAGATACGCCGTTAAAGCGGTCTACAGAAACTACGACGGCGAAATAGCGGCTGTAGCCTCCACCCAAAGGCTCAACTACATCGCCGGTAAATACGTGGGTAAGGACGACCCCGTTCTCATAGTAAGGGCTCAAAGCGGCTTCCCCGCTGTCGGTGAAATTCTGGAACCCTTCGCAAACCCCTGGATAGTTGCCGGTTGGATGAGGGGTTCCCACAACGGTCCCCTAATGCCCGTATCCTTCGAAGATGCGAGACCTTCCCGCTTCGACGGACCTCCCAGGGTTATCGGTGCCGGTTATCAAATCGCCGAGGGTAAACTTGTAGGTCCCGCCGATATGTTCTACGACCCCGCCTTCGATAAGGCTCGCCAAATCGCAAACGAGATGGCTTACATGATGAGGCGTCACGGCGCCTTCGAACCCCACAGGCTTCCCCCCGAAGAGCTCGAATACACCACCCTTCCCAAGGTTCTCGAAAAGCTCAAAGACCGTTGGGAGGAGGAAAAGCAGGAGCAACTCTCCGAGGACAAACAGCGCGAACAAGGAGAGGTCGAATAATTTAAACCACCTGTGGGGAAAGATAAATTTTCTCTTTTCCACCTTTTGTTTTTCCTCATATCAAATAACCCTTGTAAGTTTCTACCAAAACTTATTTTCCTTTGGAGGGTAAACTACTAACTTTTTAGAACGATGATTGGTTGGTTAATCAAAAAAATCATAGGTTCAAAAAATGAGAGGGAAATAAAAAAACTCAAACCTTTTGTGGAAAAGATAAATTCCCTCGAAGGGGAATTGGATAACCTCTCCAACCTCCAACTCAGGGAGAGGGCTCAAAAACTCTTTGAAAAAATCCGCTCCTCGGATGAGATAAAAAAGGCTTTCGAAAGGGGTGAGATTACTCCCGAGGTTATAGAGGGATTTGCCCTCGTCCGCGAGGCGGCTAAGAGAACCCTCGGAATGCGCCACTTCGACGTTCAGCTCATAGGCGGTTTGGTTCTCCACCAGGGAAAGATAGCGGAGATGAAAACCGGTGAGGGTAAAACCCTGGTAGCGAGCCTCCCCACAGCGGTAAACGGCTTTACCGATATGGGGGTTCACGTCGTCACGGTAAACGATTACCTGGCTAGAAGGGACGCCCAGTGGATGGGTGCTATCTACAAATTCCTCGGACTGGATGTGGGGGTGATAAACTCCGACAACAAAACCTACGTGGTCGAGTGGGTTGACCCCGAGCTCGCCGAGAGGGCTATAAGGGAGGATTGGAGGGTTTGGCCTAAGGGTTATAGGGGCGAAACCCTTGAGGATACGTCCGTAAACGTCGAGGCTAAAAAGGCTTTCTTTACGCAGCTGGTGGAGGTTCCCGAGAGAAGGAGAGCTTACGAGGCGCAAATCACCTACGGAACGAACTCCGAATTCGGTTTCGACTACCTGCGCGACAATATGGCGATAGACCTCTCGCAGGTCGTGCAGGTGAAAAACCACTACTATGCGATTGTGGACGAGGTCGACTCCATACTGATAGACGAGGCGAGAACACCCCTTATAATCTCGGGACCCGCCGATATTGACCCATCGATATACTTCACCGCCGACCAAGTGGTTAGACAGCTCGAAAGGGATAAGGATTTCGAGATAGACGAAAAGAATAGAACCGCCTACCTCACCGAAGAGGGGGTTAAAAAGGTCGAAAAAATCTTGGGAATAGAGAACCTATACGCCCCCGAGCACGCGGAGTTGGTTCACGCAATACTCCAATCCCTGAGGGCTCACCACATTTTCCAGAAAGAGGTTCACTACATCGTAAGAAACGGGGAGGTTTTAATCGTCGACGAGTTTACCGGTAGGGTCTTGCCGGGAAGGCGTTGGAGCGACGGACTCCACCAGGCTATAGAGGTCAAGGAAGGTGTAGAGGTAAAACCGGAAAACCAAACCCTCGCCTCCATAACCTATCAGAATTACTTCAGGCTCTACAAGAAACTCGCCGGTATGACCGGAACGGCAGAAACCGAAAGCGTCGAATTTAAGGAGATTTACAACCTCGACGTGGTGGTAATACCCACCAGAAAGCCGGTTGCCCGTATAGACCACCCAGATTTGGTCTTTAAAACAAAGAGAGCCAAGTGGAAGAGGGTGGTCGAGGAGGTTTTAATCAACTACCTCATAGGTCGCCCGGTGTTGGTGGGAACGGTCTCCATAGAGGACAACGAACTCCTATCCTCCCTTTTGAAGAATAAAGAGTTAATCAGACAAATAGTTAACAGGGAGGATTTCAAGAAACGTTTGGGGGAACTTATAAAGAAACACAACCTATCGGAGGAAGAGGTTAAGAAGAAACTCCAGAGGGTGGTAAACTTCGGAGTTCCCCACAATGTGCTAAACGCCAAGCATCACGAGCAGGAGGCGCAAATAGTAGCCCAAGCGGGTAGGCTCGGGTCGGTAACCATAGCAACCAATATGGCGGGTAGGGGAACCGATATCCTCCTCGGAGGAAACCCCGAATATCTGGCTAAAGAGATACTCAAAAAACGCGGTTTCGAAAATCCCGAGGAGGCGCCCGAAGAGGAGTGGAAGAAAGCCCTTGCGGAGGCTATAGAGCAGACATCCAAGGAAAAGGAAATAGTAAAAAAACTTGGCGGTCTATACGTGATAGGGACGGAAAGGCACGAAAGCCGTAGGATAGACAACCAGCTAAGGGGTCGTAGCGGAAGGCAGGGCGACCCGGGAGAAACGAGATTTATTATTTCGCTTGAAGATAATCTCATCCGACTTTTTGGTGGGGAGCGGGTTCAAAGAATGATGGAAATGCTAAACATCCCTGAAGACGAACCGCTCGAGAGCAAACTCGTTTCCAAGGCTATAGAGAACGCTCAAAAGAGGGTCGAAGCCCAAAACTTCCAAATAAGGAAACGTATCCTCGATATGGACGACGTTATGAATGTCCAGAGGAACGTCGTTTACAAACTCCGCCGCCAACTCTTGGAGGGTAAAAAATTAAAGGAAACAATTGAGGAGTTTATGGAAGATGTGGCGGACATGCTCGTGAGCCGCTATGCGCCCGCCGACGAACCGGAGCTTTGGGAGATAGAGAGAAATATCCCCGAAGGGGAGAGGGATAAGAGAGATTACCTCGAGAAGAAATTCCTCGAGCTTACCGGTGAGAGAATTGAAATTCCCGAAAGCGTCCGCGACAGGGAAGAGCTCAAGAAGTTTCTCGTGGAGAGGATGAAGGAGATTTACCAACGGAAGGAAGAATTCTTCGGCAAGGGACTCATGAGGGAAATTGAAAAAATGATAACCCTCCAAATACTGGATTTACTCTGGAGGAGACATCTACACCACTTGGATAGGCTTAGGGAGGGTATATACCTACGCGGTTACGCGATGCGCGACCCGATAACCGAATTCAAAAAAGAAGCCTATCAGATGTTTGAAAATTTCCTAAACGAGTTCAAATATGGTGTTCTTCAATCCCTGTTCAGGGTAGAATTTGCACCCCAGGAGGAAGTTCAAACCATACCTCCCCATGTTGATGAGTTGAAGGATGAAAATGTAAAGGAATCCCAATTAGGGGTTTCTCAAAATATTCCCCCGCAAATGGAGGAGAAAAAACCTAGGGTTCCCCAGCCGAGGAAGCTAAAGGATAGGTTGAAAAACAAAGGAAGGAATAATTAATACTTCAAACTTTTTAAGGTCAGGGAATATCCCCCTTTTGGGGGACAATCTTTTCCTTTTAGTAATGGAAAAGGCAAGGGTAGCCGTTATCGGGGGAGGCCTCGCCGGCGTCGAGGCGGCAAACAGACTGGCAAAAGAGGGTTTTAAGGTCGACCTCTACGAGATGCGCCCCAAAAAGATGACTCCCGCCCACAAAACGGGAAATCTGGCGGAATTGGTTTGCTCCAACTCCCTCGGTGGAAGGGGGATAACGACTGGTAGCGGTCTCCTAAAGGCAGAGATGGAAAGGCTCGACTCCATCGTCCTCGAGGCGGCTAAGAAAGCCGAGGTTCCCGCCGGCGGGGCGTTGGCGGTCGACCGAAATATCTTCAGCGAATACATCACTCGCAAATTGGATGAAAACCCGAATATCAACCTTATAAGGGAGGAGGTAAAGCAGATACCCTTAGAGGATTACGACGTTGTAATAGTCGCTTCGGGACCTCTCACCTCCGAAGCGCTGACGGAAGATATAAGGAAAAAGCTGGGAGCGGATTACCTCTACTTTTACGACGCCATAGCCCCCATAGTGGATGCCGAAACGGTCGATTTCTCCAAAGGTTGGTGGGGAAGCCGCTACAACAAGGGGGGTGCCGATTACTTCAACTGTCCCCTAACAAAGGAAGAATACGAAAAATTTGTTGAGGAACTACTAAAGGCGGAAAAGGTAATTCCCAAAGACTTCGAGGGTGCCTGTTACTTCGAGGGTTGCATGCCTATAGAGGTGATGGCGGAAAGGGGTAAGGACACCCTCCGGTATGGACCGATGAAACCGGTCGGTCTTATCGACCCTCAAACCGGTAAAGAGCCTTACGCCGTCGTTCAACTCCGCAAGGAAAACAAAGAGGGAACCCTCCTATCCCTCGTTGGGTTTCAGACGAAACTCACCTACCCCGAACAGAAGAGGGTTTTCAGACTGATACCCTGTTTGAGGAACGCCAAATTCATCCGTTTGGGGTCTATTCACAGAAACACCTTCCTTCAAAGCAACAAACTCCTAAAACCGACCCTGCAGAGTAGGAAGTATCCCAACCTCCTCTTTGCGGGGCAGATTACCGGCGTTGAGGGGTATGTAGCCTCCGCCGCAACGGGCATTTTGGCGGGTATAAACGCCGCAAGGCTTCTAAGGGGTGAAGAACCCCTAACCTTCCCCAAGGAAACCATGCTGGGGGCTTTGGTAGACTACATAACCTCCAAAGAGGGGGAACTTCAACCGATGAACCCCGTTTTCGGACTACTCCCACCCCTCCCCAAAAGGGTAAAAAACAAAAAACTCCGCAAGGAGTTGATGGCAAAGAGGTCTTTGGAGACCCTCGAGAGGTTTATAGCGAAAAAATAAATAACTAACGGCAATGTATGAAAAATTCTTTAAAAGTATATTTATAACCTTAGTTACTTTAACTTTATTGGAAAATTATTATGTATTACCCTTTCTAAAAAAGCTTTATCAGGAATTAGTAGAATTTTTAAAGTTTTTCCTTCAATGGAAAAGAAGATATCTCCTTTACTTCTCAATAATAATTTTAGCTATACATTTAGTATATAAATAATTTTAGGTTGGCTTAACGAATCCATTTCTTTTGCCTTAACATTAGATATCCTTTGGGCTTTTATTTATGCCTGCTTCGGCGATTTGAATTCTGGTTTTTGGAAAATTGTAGCATCTAGTATAATTTTCTAGTATAATTTTTGCGCTTATTGCAGAATTTTCCTATTTTAAGAAAGAGAGATCCAAAGGTCTTGTCTTAAAAATTATGAGTTTAATCTATTTTGGAGCGTCCATTTTACTAATAGTAATTATATCTTTTTAGCCTACATAGCTCGTACTATGTTTTTTATAAGGATTTTCCTTTACAAAACACCATATATATGTCTATCTTTTCTATTTTAAAGAACTTTTTTAATTAATAGTAATCATCTGGTTTATGCTTATAAAACTGATAAAAAAGATATTCTTTTATTAGTAGGAGCGAAAATCTATAAATTCTCCAACATTGCTAAATATTTAAGTAAAGAAAACAAAGAAGTACTATGTATGGCTTTAAAAACGAATTATCCTGAAGACTTTTATTGGATTATAGTTAAAGAAAGTTTTGAGAAAAAAACGTTTAAAAATACAAAAAATAAAAAATCTAATAATATGGGTAATAATACACTTTCTCCTAAACAACCAGTAGTTATTTATACAATACCTGTTTTCTTCTTACTTAGGATTTCATATCCCGTAGATTACATTACTAACTTTCAGCTTTCCCCACTAGATGAAAAAGTTTTACAAAAAATACACAAAACAACTTTATAGAAAAAATAGCGGGCTAAAACCCCGTATCTATGATGTGGGAATACAGCCTGTCCCGAAAGGGGTGAAAAATTGAAGTTCTGTTTTAAAATTTAAAGCTTAACATATCCGCTTATAGCGGGCGTAAATAACAACAATCAGCCCGCTATACCAACAGCTAAAGGCGGGTATGTAGGTGTAGTGCGTTAACCCCCGCTTACGCGGGGTGCTATTGTAAAAGTAGCTCCGCTATTCCGCTATATAGCGGGATAGGTAGGAGTAGGGGGAGTGTGAACCTCCCTGTGGTGGTAAGACACTCCATATCGGGAGTGTAAACCCACCCGAAGCCTCGCATCTTTGATGCGAGGTAGTTCACCCTTATAAAATTCGCTTGTATTTTTCGTAATAAATTTTTAGCCTCCAGCCGAACCAGAGTGCAAATACTCCGTCCACCAATAGGCTAATGCCTATTAAAAGTCCTATCAGTTGAGCCAAAATTTTGGGTTGACCCATAAAGTAAAGCAAAATTCCCGCCAAAATAAGGTCTACTATTCCGTTTAACAGCATTAAAAACCAACTTGTGAGACGGCTTTTATACTCTATAGCCAGGTAAAGGTTTGCAAAGGCATCTATTAACAGGTATAGGAGTAAAAAAGCGGCTATAACTATCAGACTTTGTTCGGGAAAGAATATCAAGAGCAAACCCGTTAAGGTTAATATAAAGGGTTTTAGCCAACCTCCCGCACCTCGGTGGCGACTGTTGAGATTGTAAAATGCCCACATCAAGCCGGCTGTAAGCATTAAAGCTCCGAAAAATACAACCGACCCGAGAGCAAAATAGTAAGGTGCAACAATTCCTAAAATCCCTAAGAGGATTAGAATTAATCCCCAAACCAGTAGTAGGTTCATAAGTAATGAAATAAAAAACCAAAAAAGGTATTTGTCAAATTTTGAAATTAAGCCATCATCTGTTCGATGGGGTGGGTTATTTTGAGTCTTTCAACCGGCTCGCCGCCGAGGATGTGTTTTTCTATAATTTCTTCAACATCTTCCGGTTTGACGTTTCCATACCATACCCCGTCGGGGTAAACGACTACAACGGGTCCCATTTCGCACGCACCGAGACATCCGGTTACCGATACGAGGACGTTCTGCAATCCCCTTTTCATAACCTCTTCCTGAAATTTCATAGCGATTTGGTCGGAACCTTTTGCACCGCAAGAGGGCATCATGGGATTGGGTTTTCTAGCCATACAGACTAAGACATGCTTGAACTTCATAAGGTCTTAATAAAGCAGAAAAACCTAAAGGGTTTAAAGGGTTTTTATGTCAAGTTTTCGTTTGTTTTCAAATTTTTAATATCCACTTATGGGGAAAAGTTAAATTCTTTTTCTGTCGGCGAGCCCACTTTCGGAGTATCTCCTTTATTTCTTCCAAAGAGAGTTGGGGTTTGTCGTAAAGACCTTTAAGGGAACGCTGGCGTTCCGCCTCGTAGAGGATGACGGCTGTTGCAACCGAAACGTTTAAACTCTGCGCCATTCCATACATGGGTATAACGACGTTGTAATCGGCTACCGATGCGACCTCTTCGCTCACCCCTTCGAGTTCATTCCCGACTACCACCACGGTGGGTTTTGTGTAATCGACTTCCCTAAAGTGGACGGAATTTCCCACCAATCTGGTAGCCACTACTTGGAACCCTTTTTCCTTTAGACCTTTTAGGGTTTCGACCGCATTTTCCACCTTGTGGAGGAAAACCCATTTATGGGAACCCATCGTTATGTGTTCGTTGTAAATCTTTGTTTTGTTCCCGTCGTAGGTGTAGTAAATGTTTAATACCCCAACGGCGTCGCAGGTTCTTATAATTGCCGAAAAGTTGTGTTCGTTTTTGACATTTTCCGAAAAGAGGATTAAGTCCTTTTGCCTCCTTAGGAGTATCTCCACCAATTTCCTAAGCCTCTGAAGTTCTACGAGGTAGTTTTCCCCCTCGAGGGCTTTTAAAACCTCTTCCACATTCATAGGTATCTAAATTTTGTTTAACCTTACGGCGGTCGACATTTGAACGGTATTTCCCTCTTATGGAAAGTCAAGCATATCTTCCATTCCTGCAAAAGTTTTGAATTTTTCCAACACTTTTAAAGTGAAAGGTGAAATTTTATGAACTTTATAAGGAAAAGTGTTTGCTCGGACTTTCATAGGTTTTAGGGGTTTAGGAAACAAAATTAGGTGAAATTTTGTGTTAATCCCTTATAGGGACATAACAACTGCAAACCCCTATTTTAAGACTTATCTACGAAAGGGAGTTTCAATCCCTTATAGAGACATAACAACGCAAATTCAGACCTGCCTTTCATCACTTGGATTATGTTTCAATCCCTTATAGGGACATAAAAACACTTTTGCCCGTTTTGACTGCGGGATACCTTCAAGGGGTTTCAATCCCTTATAGGGACATAAAAACGGAATTATCACAATTTTTGAAAAAGGTAAGGAAGATTTGTTTCAATCCCTTATAGGGACATAAAAACTCAAATAAATTCTCGGGCGTGGAAAAGATTGTTGATGTTTCAATCCCTTATAGGGACATAAAAACTATTTTTCAAGACAAAAAATAGAAGAAGTATAATGGGTTTCAATCCCTTATAGGGACATAAAAACGCGACAACAGATATATGAACAACTGAAACAACAGTTGTTTCAATCCCTTATAGGGACATAAAAACCCTTATCTATAGCCTCACTTAGATGGTTTAAAATTAGCGAGTTTCAATCCCTTATAGGGACATAAAAACAATTTGAGGCAGGAGTTGAGGGAATGGAGGAATAAGTTTCAATCCCTTATAGGGACATAAAAACATTGGAATATGTTTTTCCAGAAGTTAAAGGCACATAAGTTTCAATCCCTTATAGGGACATAAAAACGCTTAAAACTCGGTATATGTTCCAATACAAATTTTGGTTTCAATCCCTTATAGGGACATAAAAACATTTTTCCGAAAGTTATACCTACGACTACATAACTTGTTTCAATCCCTTATAGGGACATAAAAACAAAGGTGAGCCCAACCTTATTAAGTTGTCAAGGAACCTAACCACTACTTGGGTTTAAAGAATATCAAACCAACCTTAAAAGGTCAAGCAAAAGTTGAACTTTTTGGTCAACCCTAAGTGGACATTAATTCCTTGGGGTGTGCCATTTTGTTGGAACTCTAAGCCAAAACGCAATCCTGCAAAGTATTTTTGTCAAGTTTCAATCCATTATTTGACATAAAATCTTGAGTCTGACCTTGTAAAGGTTAATAAAATTTGCTTACTTCCATAGGTTGGGAAATTATTCCAAACCCGAAGGAGTAGAAGAAGAAAGATTTACCCCTCGGGGAGTTTGGAGAGGAAGTTTACGCTCTCTATGTGTGCCGTCTGGGGGAAGAGGTCTATAACGTAGGCTTTGTCGTATCTGTAAATCCCCCACGAAAGGATTTTCCCCAAATCCCGCGCGAGGGTGGAGGGGTTGCAGGAGACGTAGACTATTCGGTCGGGCTGGAGTTCTTTAAGCACCTCTAGGTCTCGCCTGTCGAGCCCCGAGCGCGGGGGGTCGAATAGGACGGTATCTATCTCCTTGTCGAGGTGGCGTTTCATGTGCTGGGAGGGGGTAGCCCTCAAAAAGAGGGTGTTGGGTCTGCCGTTTATCTTCGCGTTGTAGTTGGCGTCGGCAATGGCGTAGTGGTTCATATCGCTCCCCTCCACAAAGAAGGCGTGTTCCGAAAAGGGTATGGTGAAAAACCCTATCCCGCAAAAGGTGTCGAGGCAGTATCCCCTCCGCTCCCCGGGAAGGATTGTTTCTATAAACCTGTCCCAAAGGAGGTAGTTGTTTTGAACGAAACTTTCGGCGGTAACCCTGTAGGTGAACCCCTTTGCGGAGATAAAGGTGTAATCCCTACCCACAAACTCCTGGCGGATTAGTTCCCTTCCGATCCTCTTGTAGGAACCCACTCCCACCACCCAGGGGGGGAGAAAGCCGTTTTTCACCCTGTGGAGGTCTTGTTTCGTTAACCTATCCTCCGCAATGAGTTTTATAAGAGCCTCGTCCCTGTTTGGGGAGTAGGTTATATGCACCTCTCGGAGGTTTCTGTATTCGACCGAAACCCTCTTTAGGTCGGGAATGAGTTCGTTTATCCTCGGGTGGAGAACGGGACAGGTCTCTATGTCGACGATATCGCCGTAACCCTTTATCTCCCTTAGGGTCTCGTCCTCGACAAAGCCGAGTTTGCCGCTGTCGACATGAAACTGCGCCCTTATCCTATACCCGTAGGGTTGGGGTGAGGGTATAGCCTCCACCGGTGGGAGTTCCTTAACCTTTCCCACCCTTTGGAGTTGCTCCTTAAATATCTCCACCTTTTGGCGGACCTGCTCCTCATAACTTATGTGCTGGAGCTGACAGCCTCCGCAAACCCCGTAGTGGGGGCACACCGGTTCCACGCGGGAGTTTGAGGGGATTATCACCTTTAGGAGTCTTCCCTCTCCGTAATCCTTCTTTTCCTTTATGACCTCTATTTCAACCAGCTCATTGGGGGCGGTGTATTTGACGAAATAGACCTTGTTCTCGTGCCTGCCCAACCCATTACCGCCGCTTACCAGTTTGTCTATCTTCAGTTGCAAAACCTTCTTTTGGTCGTTCTTTTTCTCCTCCATTGCAAGGGAAATTAATCTTAAGGTTCCAACCTTTGGAGGGTTTAGAACAAATTGGGGTGGCAATTATGGGGTTCCTACTGAAGGAAAAACACCTTCTGAGGTATACGGTTAAGGATTACGAACGGTGGCAGGGTGATTGGGAGCTTATAGAGGGCATTCCTTACGCCCTGGCGAGTCCGAGTTTTAAACACCAACGGCTGGTGTTAATATTGGCTATGTTTTTGGAATTGCAGTTGGAGAGTGATGAGGCTTGTAAGGACTGCAAGGTGGTTATAGATACCGACTACGTCGTAAACGAATACACCGTTTTGCGTCCCGATATAGCGGTTGTATGTGACCACAAAGGGGACAAAATAACCAAACCTCCGAAGGTTGTGGTTGAGGTTATATCCCCTTCCACCAAAAAGGTCGACGAGGAGATAAAACCCCTTATCTACGCCCAAGAGGGGGTTAAATATCTGCTCCCAGTATACCCCGAAAGGGAGAAAATGGTTTGTCTCGTCCTAAAGGGGGAAAGGTACGAAAGTGTCCCCTGTGGGGAGGAAATAGAAATTTCCCCAAAGGGGGATTGCAGGTTGAGGTTATCCGCCAAAGGGGTGTGGAATAGGGTTTGATAATAACCTCAAAATGGTTCTTAAACTGGATTTTCCACGCCCGAAGTGGTTGCAAAGGTTTCTTTTCAAAAAAGGGGAAAAGGTAAGGATTAATTTCGGTGGGAAGGTTTATATAGGGTTCACCATATTGGTCGGTCTCGCCGCCGTTAATACGGGAAATAACATCCTCTACATACTCCTCTCCTTTCTTCTCGCCCTTATGGGGGTTTCCGGTTTCTTCTCCAGATACAACCTCAAAAAGGTTAAGGTTCGCCTCATTCCTCCCAATGAAGTTTGGTGTTGTAAATCCACTCCCTTTAAGGTGGTTGTTGAAAACCGAAAGGTATTTCCCGCCTTTTTGATAGAGGTTTTCGAAAGAAATATAGACCTAAAAAGGGATTTTCTGATGGTCGAGAAATCCGCCGAAGGGGAGGTGAAGTTAAATTTTCCCAATAGGGGGGTGTATAAATCTAAAGCCCTCGAGGTGAGGAGCACCTTCCCCTTTGGACTTTTTGAGAGGAGTTTTTCAGTTCCCCTCGAGGAGGAAATTCTCGTCTATCCCAAACCCATAGAGGTGAAGGTCAAACCTCCTCTTTCAAAACCTCGAAGGGAAAAGGGAGAAAGTTTTCTCCACTTTAGGAGGAGCGGAGAGGGTGCCGTCGAGGGGATAAAGGAATACGCCGGCGAGGGTATGAGGCTCATCCACTGGAAGGCTTTCGCTAAATGGGGAGAGCTCTATGCCAAAGAAGTTGCCGAGGAAAGCTTCCTACGGGAGGTAATTATCGATATGGATAAAATCCCCGCTTCGGATAAGGAGGAGCGCATATCGAAGGCTACCTATCTGGTCTTACACTTTTCCCGCCTCGGCTACGCCGTCGGTTTGAAATACGGGGAAAAGGAAATCCCGCCTTCGGCGGGGAGGGAACATTTAAGGGAACTTTTGAAATTTTTAGCTTTACTTTAAGCTTTTTATGCGCCTCTTTCTCCTGCGCCACGCCCAGTCGGAGGGCAACAGACGGGGGATTTTTCAGGGGAAGTTAGACCTCCCCCTATCGGAGGAGGGGATAAAACAAGCCCAAAAGGCGGGCGAGTTTTTAAAGAGATTTTCCTTCGACGGGATAATAACCTCCCCCCAACTGAGGGCAAAGCAGACCGCCGAGATTGTCGCCGATATTTTAAACCTACCCCTCGAGGTGGACGAAAGGCTTAGGGAAATCTCCTACGGGGTCTTGGAGGGAAAGAGACACTCGGAGGTGGAAAATTGGGAACCCTACCAAAGGTGGTTGGAAGACCCCGTTAAGAACCCCCTCGAGGGTGTGGACGACTTTGGCGACCTTCAAAGGAGGCTTGAGAGCTTTTTAAGAGACCGTTACAGGGAGGAAAGGAGTATTCTCGCCGTCACCCACGGGGGGATAGTTAGGGCTTTTATATGCCTTGTAGGGGGTTTGGGATTTAGCCGCATGTGGAGGTTTTCGGTTGGAAATGTCTCCCTCTCAATGGTGGAGGTGAAAGAAATAGAACCCCCGAGGGGAAAGATAAAGTTTGTAAACCTCCCGACGGTCGAACTCCTTTAAACTATCGAGGGGACTAGGTGTTTCAGTCCCTCCCCTTCGTCGTATCCGAGCATTAGGTTCGCGTTTTGGAGCGCCTGACCGCTGGCACCCTTTAGGAGGTTGTCTATCGCGCATACAACGACGGCGGTTTCCGTTCTTTCGTCGTAGGCGGGGTAGACAAAGGCGAAGTTGGTGTTTGCCACCTCCTTACTCTTGGGCGGTTGGTCTACAACCCTAACGAAGAATTCGTCCTTATAAACCTCCCTATAGAGGGAGGCGATATCGAATTTTTTAGACCTAACATAGACGGTCGATATCATTCCCCTATCTATCGGCACAACGGTGGGGGTAAAGCGGACTTTCCACCCCTTTGGGGAAACCCTGTTTGCAACGAATTCCATTTCCGGTATATGTCTGTGTCCCACAACCTTGTAGGGGAACATGTTGTTTGCCATTTCCGGGAAGTGGAAGTGCTGTTTTAGACCCCTACCCGCTCCGCTCACGCCCGACAGGGCGTGGACTACAATTACATCGTCCAAAATGAGGTCGGAAGCCTCCCTTAGAAGGGGATAGAGCGCCAGAAGTGTGGCGGTCGGATAGCAACCGGGGTTTGCCACCAGCCTGGCTTTTTTTACCTCTTCCCTAAAGAGTTCGGGAAGTCCGTAAACCGCCTCCTCCAGTAGGTCGGGGTATTTGTGTTCAAACCCGTAAAAGGTCTTAAAGTCCTCCAAGTTTTTGAACCTGTAAGCCCCCGAGAGGTCTACGACTTTGTAACCCTTCTCCAAAAGGCGGGGTGCAATTTCCATAGACACCTCGTGGGGGAGAGCCAAAAATAAGAGTTCCACATCGGGTGGGATATTTTCGTAGTCCTCAAATTGGAGTTTTCCGACCTCAAAGGGCTCCAAAAAGGGGAACACTTCGGAAACCCTTTTCCCCTTGTGGGTGTTGGAACCGAGGTAGGCGATTTCCATTTTGGGGTGGTTTACGAGGAGCTTTACGAGTTCCAAACCGGTGTAGCCGGTCGCTCCCAATATGCCGACCTTACCCATCAAAGGTTCAATTTTCCTTTTAATAGACCTATTGATGGCGAAGATTATTAAGTTCAACCCCCGCGGGGAGGAACCGGAGAAGAGACCCAAAAGGGGTGGGGAAGAAAAGGAAAAACCCAAAGGGGAAAAGACTATAAAAGTCCCCGCAAAGGGTGAAAAAAGGGAGAGTCCCCTTAAGGGGACTTTGGAAAATGCGAAACCCCTCACGCAGGAGGATTTCGACAAACTCTTCGAAGCCCTAAGGGAGGGTTTGAAAAGGCTCTACCCCTCGCAGGTGGAGGACGTTCTCGGCTTTACCGGTTTGGGCGAAAAGAACGGAAACAGAGCCTTTGCGGTGGGTCTTGTAATTTGGAAACGCTACGGGGTCGAGCACCCCTACACCTCCACGGCTGTTTTGCTCTTTGAAAACAACGAACTCAAAAAGGTTTCCTTCTTGGAGGCTAAAAACAACTATTGGGATTGGAGAACGATGATAAAACTCCACAAGGGGGAATTTCACACGGAGGAGATATTCAACCGCTTTATGGAGCTGGTTAGGGGTCAGTTTAGGGTTTGATTAATCCTCATCCTCCAAGGGGAACTTTTCCACCCTTCCCCTCTCGAGGTCTTCGAGGGATTTTTCCAATTGGGGTGGAATTCTTTTTAATTCGTGCCTCTTTGAGGTTAGAAAGTTGTCTTTCATCTTTAGGAGGCTACTCCCTTTTTCTCCCTCAATCGCCTTTGTGAATTTTCCCATAAAAGGATTAATTGAACGAAAGAAAGAAACCCCTCAATAAACCCCTTTAAGAATCCTTCCAAAGGGTTTTTCAAACCTCCGCCCCCTCGAGGGTATTTTCACACTCGCAATTCCACACTTTGGTGCCGTAAATCTTCTCTACCGCCGAGAGGAGTATATCCTTAATTTCCTCCTCCTTTTGTTTCATCATTTCGATAACCTCCTCCGAGGTAAGGCGGTAGCCGGCTATTCCCGCGGCGGGATTGGTTACAACGCAAAGACCCGCATAGTGGAGTTCAAGTTCCCTCGCGAGAACCACCTCGGGAACCATGGTCATACCCACCACGTCGCCCCCGAGGAGGGAAAAAGCCCTTATCTCCGCCGCGGTTTCCAAACGGGGACCTTCGGTGGCTACATAGGTTCCCCTATCGAAAAATCTAACCCCCTTTTTGGTCAGGACTTCTTCCAAAATCCCCCTAAGGGTGGGGCAGAAGGGTTCGCTCACGTCGATGTGGACGACCCTCTTTTCCGCCAAGAGGCGTTTGTGCTTTTCATTCCCTTCATAGGTGTAGTCGGGAGAGAAGCTACCCTCGTAGAAGGATTGGGGTCTCGACTTTGTGAAGTCCAAAAATTGGTCTACTATTACGAAGTCCCCCGGACGGAGGAGTCGGTTTATTCCGCCGACGGCGTTTATTCCGAGAACGTATTTAACGCCCAGTTCTTTAAGAGCCCACAGGTTTGCCCTGTAGGGGACGCGGTGGGGTGGGAAGGCGTGCTCCCTGCCGTGCCTCGCCAAAAAGAGAACGGGAAAGCCCCCGTATTCCGCCCTAACTATTGGGGAAGAGGGTTCCCCGAAGGGGGTTTTTATCTCTATCTCTTCTAAAACCTTTAGTCCATCAACGCGGTAAAGTCCGCTTCCGCCTATGACCGCCAGCATTAGGTTCTAATGGTAGCCAGCGCCAACTCTTTCCAACATTCGAGCCACTTAGGGTGGAGGTGGGGAATTTTGACCCTCCTAAAGGAGTGGTATCCCAAATTTTCCGCCAACTGTCGGTAGTTTAGGTCTATCTCCTGAAGGGTTTCGGTATTTTCCGAAACGAAACTTATGGGGATAACAACCAATTCTTTAACCCCATCCTTTCGGAGTTTTTTTAACGCTTCCTCCGTAGTGGGTTCGAGCCATCTAATGGGTCCCAACCTACTTTGATAGGAAACCTTATAGGGAAGTTCCAACCTTTGGGCGATAAGTTTGGCACTCTCTTCCACCTGTTTGGGGTAGGGGTCTCCGTATTTCCTAACGAGGTAGAGGGGAAGGCTATGTGCCGAAAAGAGGAGGAAGGGTTTTTCCAACCCCTTTAGGGTCTTTTCTATCGCCTCCACCCATCCGAGGATAAAGTTTTCGCAACCGTAAAAGGGTTTTGCAAATTTGACCCTCCCCTTTAGGGGGGACTTTTCGACAACCCTTTCCACACTCCCCCATGTGGCGACCGAGTATTGGGGAAAGAGCGGAAGGACGACGATATTCTCAAACCTCTCGGGGTCTATATCCCTAAGCACTTCCTCCAGCAAGGGGTCGGAGTAGCGCATCGCCACCTCAATCTTCCAACCTTCCAAAAGTTTCCCGAGGGCTTTAGCCTGCTCAAAGGTTTGTTTTAGAAAGGGACTTGTCCCGCCTACGGCGGAGAGTATTTCGGCGGTCTCTCCCCTGCGGAGCAGGGCTACCAAATTTCCCAAAAGCCACCTAAGGGGTGCGGGGAGGGGAAAAACGGCGGGGTCGGAAAACAACCTTTTTAAATATTCCCCCTCCTTCCCCCTTTGGGGACCTCCGTAATTTACAACCAAAAGGAGATTTTGCATTAAAGGGAAAGATTTTCCCTTTAAGGTGGGTCTTAAACTTTAAAAACCTTATGGAGGAACAAATTAGGGAGCAGAAAGTCCAAAAATTAAGGGAAATGGGAATAAACCCCTACCCCCATAAGTTTGAGGTCACCCATCAAATATACCAAATAAGGGAGGAATACGAAAGAGACCCCGAAGGGGAAGAGGTTGTTATCCGTGCAAAGGTCAAAAGGGTTTCCAACTACGAGGGTAGGAAACTTTTAAGGCTTACCGACGATAGCGGTCTCGAAATTTTGGCTATAACCGATAGGGGGGATATAAAGCCGAATGAAACCTATACCTTTAAGGGGAAACTGGTAAGACACGAGGGAAAGCTCACCCTAATGGACGCCGATATCACCGAAGAGCCCCCCGAAACCACGATTGCCGAAATAAAGCACACCTACGACTTTGACCCCAAACGGGAAGAGGTTGCGGTCGCCGGGCGTTTGGTGGCCTGGCGCCCGATGGGAAAGGCTATTTTCGGACACATTCAAGACCTCCTTGGGAAACTGCAAATCTATATAAGGAAAGACCTCGTAGGGGAGGAGAAGTTTAAATTCATAAAGGAGTTTGTAGACCTCGGCGATATCGTGGGGGTTAAGGGAAAGCTCTTTAGGACGAATACCGGCGAGCTGACCGTCGAGGTGGAAGACTTACAACTGCTATCAAAATGCCTCCACCCCCTACCGGAGAAGTGGCACGGGATTAAGGATGTGGAGGTCAGATACCGCCAGAGATATTTGGATTTAATAGCCAACCCGCAGGCGAGACAAATCTTTTTGATGAGGAGCCGCCTGCTCGCCGAGATTAGGCGCTTCATGGTCGATAGCGGCTTTTTCGAGGTGGAAACCCCCACTTTGCAGCCGATAGCGAGCGGTGCGAATGCGAGACCCTTCGTCACCCACCACAACTATTTGGATATGGATTTGTACCTGAGAATTGCGCCGGAGCTCTACCTAAAGAGGCTTATAGTGGGCGGTTACCCCAAGGTGTTCGAGATAGGTAAAAACTTCCGAAACGAGGGCGTCGATACCACCCACAACCCCGAGTTTACGATGATGGAGTTTTACGCCGCCTACTGGGATTACAACGACCTCATGAAGTTCACTGAAAAACTCTTTCAGCACCTCATAGACACCGTATTGGAGGGTAAAAGCGAGGTCACCTTCGAAGGGCACAGAATAAACCTAAAACCCCCCTTTAGGGTTGTTAGATACTTCGACCTTCTGAAGGAAAAAACCGGAAAGGATAAGGACTTTTTCCTGAGAGCACCTATAGAGGAACTGAGAAAATTCGCCACCGAATTGGGGGTTAAGAAGGCGGAAACCCTAACGAGGGCTAAACTTATAGACAAAATTTTTGAAAAAGTTGGAGAGCCGGAGCTTATTCAACCCACCTTCGTTATAGACTTTCCGAAAATACTCTCCCCCCTCGCCAAGGAGCACAGGGAAGACCCCGACCTGGTCGAGAGGTTCGAGCTTATCATCGGACAGATGGAGATAGGAAACGCCTACACCGAGCTGAACGACCCTAAAGACCAGTATCAAAGATTTTTGGAACAGCTCAAAGAGAAACAGGCGGGAGACGACGAGGCTATGGAGATGGATACCGACTTTATAAGGGCTTTGGAATACGGACTCCCGCCTACCGGCGGTGAGGGGATAGGAATAGACCGCCTCGCGATGCTCCTCGCCGGTGTTAACTCTATCAGGGAGGTTATACTCTTCCCCGCCATGCGACCCGAGGAAAAGGAAAAGGGTGAAGGTTAAACCCTTCCCCTTTAGGTTTCCTTTTTAAAAAATTCCTTCGATAGGTTAAGGGAAACCCGAAACCCTTAATGGGTTCTCCTTATCCTCACCCTCCTCCTATTTTCGTCGAGGTGTTCAAATTCCACCACTATATCCGGTTTTAAATCCTTTAGGTAATCAGCCCACTCGATAACCAATATTCCCGACCCCTCGAAGTCGGTAAAGTCGAAGTTTTTAACCCTGTATAGGTCGGCGTGATAAACTTCCCCCCTTTCGGTCGGATAGACGTTCATAACCGCAAAGGTGGGACTGGTAACGTTTACCTCCCCTTTGGGGTTTAAAGCTTCGACTAAAAACCTCGTAAAGGTAGTCTTTCCCGCTCCCAAATCCCCTATTAGGAATATAACCTCGTTTCCCTTAAGTTCCCTCGCGAGGTCTTTTGCCAGCTTTTTTAACCCTTCGAGGTCTACGATGTATTCGCCTTCCATCAAAGGGTAGAAATTTAGACTATTCACCTATGAAGGTCGGTTTCGTTTACGACGATAGGTATTTGCTCCACCACAGGGAAGGGCATCCGGAGAACAAATACCGCCTCGAGGCTATCACCGAGGGGATGGCGGAGAGGGGACTCTTTTCCAAGGTGGAGCTTATAAAACCCTTCGAGGCGGATGCGGAGCTGATAGCGCTAAACCACGACCCCCAATATATAGAAGAAGTGATATACTCCTCCCGTTCGGGTGAGGGTTGGTTCGACCCGGACACCTACTATAACGAATACACATTTTTAGCCGCCTCCCTCGCGGTCGGCGGGGTTGCGGGGGCGATAAACGAAATTCTCGACGGGAATATCGAAGGGGCTTTCTGCGCCGTCAGACCCCCCGGTCATCACGCCGAATACGCCAAGGCTATGGGCTTTTGCATCTTCAACAACGTAGCGATAGGGGCTAGATACCTCCTGCAAAAGGGTTTCGAGAGGGTGTTTATAGTCGATTTCGACGCCCACCACGGAAACGGCACCCAGCACGCCTTTTACGAGGAGCCGCGGGTTTTTTACTTCTCGACCCACCAATATCCCTTCTATCCCGGAACCGGCTCGGCGGAGGAGAGGGGGGCAAAGGAGGGTTACGGAACAACCCTAAACATACCGATGCCGGCGGGTACGGGGGATGAACTCTACCGCCACGCCTACGGCGAGGTTTTGGTAAGCGCGGTAAAGGGTTACAAGCCGCAGTTTCTCCTCGTTTCGGCGGGATACGACCTCCACACCGATGACCCGCTGACCGGTTTGGAGGTTTCCGACAAAGGGGTCGAGTTTATAGTCGAGACCATTTGCGGGTTGGCTAAGGAGTTAAGTATCCCCGTTCTGTTTTCCCTCGAGGGTGGATACAACCTTGACGTGCTGAAGCGGTTGGTGTCCCGAACGGTGGAGATAATGCTTGGAACCTAAAAGGGGATTGGCGATTTAATAAACCTCCAAATGGACAAATGTTTATAATCCCGTTCCAATAGGAGGTTTAAAAATGGACAACAGGGAACCCGTAGCGATACCTTTTGCGTTGGTCGGTTTTTTTGCCACCGATAAGCCGGTGGAAGAGGTCGTTCGCACCGATTTAACCACCGAGGAACTCGAGGAAATTCAGCAATTTTTGGCTTCCAAGCTGTTTAAAGACCCCAATGTTGCGGTCGCCATTTTCCCCGCGATAGTTCCACCCGACCAGGCTATCGAGGCAGTAAAGGAGCTCGAAAACTTCCTCTTCGGCAAGGAAGAATAATTTCCCCTCCCCGCCCTTCGAGCGGGTTTAGAATTTAGAAATTAATGTTTAAGAAAGCCCTTCCCCTTCTTCTACTTGGCGGTTTATCTTTTGGAATAACCCTTCAAGGCGCGGTAAGCTCCGCACTAAAGAATAACCTCCAACTAAAGGCTCAATATTTTCACTACCTAGGGGCGAAAAACGATTTTTACTCCCAATTGGCGGCTCGCTTCGGAGAATTAGACTTTTTTTGGAAATACCAACAGTTTAAAACCCCCCGTATAGTGGCTCCCATTAATTCCTTTCCTCCGACGGGATTGGACGACCAGGTTCGCACCTACGGGTTGCAATACAGAGTCAGGCTCTTTGACGGCTGCCAACAGTTTTTCCTCATAAAGGCTAAAAAAGACACCGCCAACCTCGAATGGGTTAATTGGGAAAAGCTATCCGAGAAGGTAAAAAGGGACGTTTCCAAGGTTTATTTCTCCGCCCTTGAGGTAAAGGCGAGACTGGAAGCGTTAAAGGAGCGCAAAAAGGAGGTTGATAGGCTCTACGAAATCGTTAAAGAGGCTTACGAGGTTGGTAAAAAACCCCTTCTCGACCTTCTAAATGTCCGAGCGGAGAGAAAAAACATCGAAGCCCAAATATCCTTTTTGAGGTCTCAATATAAAACTCTTTTAAACCAATTAAAGGTGCTTCTAAATACCGACAAACCTCTCGAGGTGGAGGATGTACAGATTAACCCCCATAGGATAGAGGGGGATAGGCTCCTGCCGGAGTTGTTGGCTAAAAATCCAGACCTAAAAGTTGTTGCCCTTCAGAAGGTTATCGCCGACGATTACCGAAAGGTTGCCATGGCGGAATTTTCACCAAAGGTTAACTTTGTCTACACCACCCAAAAGTATGTTTACGCCGGTAGGAAAACTTCCGATTGGTCTTATGCCGTAGAGGTAAACCTCCCCATTTTTGACTTTGGAAGGAGGTTTTTCACTTACAGAAAAGCCCGTTCGGAAGAGAGGAGAGTTAACGAACTTTATAGGCTGGTCGAAAAAAGGGTCTTAGAAACCTATAGAAGTTTGGTAGATGAACTCAATTCCCAAATAGAGGTTATAGAGGCAAACCGAAAAAGATTAGAATTTACAAAAGAAGCCTATAAGGTGGAAAAGAAAAAATACCTAACCGGTAAAAGCGATATATACAACCTCCTCAAGGCGGAGGCGCTCTATTACACCGCCTTGGGAGAATATAGGGCTAGCATATACAAATGGGGTCAACTCAAGGCTGAGCTTGACTACCTTTTGGGAAGGTAGCGTTATCCGTTCCCAATTGGCGGTAATAATTCAATTTTTCCCTAACTTTTTCTATTACCGCATCGAGGTCTTTCACCACATTTAGGTAGAAACTATCGGCTATCGGTTCGGCGAGCGAAAGGTATATCGGCAGATACTCTCCCGTGGGAGGGAAATATCTCCTGAAGCGGTAGACCTTATAACAGAGCAATTGCGGATTAGCTCCCGTCTTAAACACATAGAGGGCTAAACTTATATCCAACCTATACCCGTATCGGTAATATTTTCGGGTTCCCTCCTCCCTGTAAAGGGTAATTTTGTAAATCTTCGCCTCGGGAAAGGTGTAAAAAAAGGTTATATCGCTACCTATACCCGTCTTTAAGAGTAAAACAACCCTCTTTTGGAGGAGGTGTTCCACAAGTTTTTCCTCCAAAAGTTTGGAAATAGTCCTTAAAAATTCCGCCGTAGGTTTGTCGTATCCCTTCAGCGACCTTATCGGTTGAGTGGTATCGAAAAACACCTTTGGTGTGTAAATCAAATCCTCCCCCAAAAGGGTCGAAGCAAAAAGGGTTAGCCCCAACAGGAGTTTAGAAGTTATTTTGCTCCACATATTTGAGTATCTCCTCAATTTTTTTCCTAACGGGGGTGGCGGAAAGTTTTTCCTTTTTCTTTAATAGGGTATCGATAACCTTTGCGGCGCTATCGGGGTCCATTGAACTAAGGATTTCCCCCGCCTTGCGCACATTGGGGAGGTTTATAAGGATTTCCGCCGCCACCTGCGGGGGGGTTTTTGAGAGTATCTCACCGGCACTGTCGGGGTCGGCTTTTGTTATAACCTCCAAAAGTTTTTTCACCTTTGCGTTAAGCCTCTTTTTCTGTTGATTTTCGAGGTTCATAGCCTCTTGGAGGAGTTTCTTTAACTCCTCCTCCTTTTGGAGGATAAATTTTTCCTTCTCCTCCAACTGTTTTTCCTTTTTCTCAAGGGCTTTAAAACTTTCGAGTAATTGGTTAGCCAATTTGTTGAAATACTCGCTCTGATACTCGAGATAGGGTTTTAAAAGCTTCTCTTCATAGGGTAGGGATTTAAGGGTCGAATTGTTATCCCCGCCGAAGGCGGGAACCAAAATCATAAAAAAGAGTATTGCCGTCATAAATTTGCCGTAGCTCGAGCGGAGGAGGTTTTCGTTGGAGAGTTTTTGTTCCTCCCTCTTTTCCTCCTCTTTTTGAAAGGTTTTCCTCTTTCTATCTATGTAGGTGGAGATAACTTTTGTTTCCAAGTTAAGTTCCCTTATCTTTCTTTCCCTACTTTGGACTTCCTCTTTCAGTTTTTCCCTTTTGAGTTCCAGCTTTTTGAGTCCCTCCCTCAAAAAGGATATCTCTTTAAATGTTGTTAAACCCTCAAAGTTCCTAATTTTCTCCTCAAACATTTGGAGGTATCTCTTCCTTTCAACTTCCAACTTTTGGAGTTCTAACTTTTTATTTTCCAACTCTTGGAGTTCTATAAGCCTTTCGAGTTCCTTTATCCGTTTTAGTTTCTCCAAGGTTTTCAGCATCAGAGATACCTCTCCATCTCTTTAGCCAACTTTTTAAGTGCCCTCTTTTTCAATTGGGTCACCCTTCCGGGGGAAACCTCCAATATATGGGCTATATGTTGCGTTTTTAAACCTTCAAAAAATGATAACTGTAAAACCAATAGCTCCTTTTCTCCAAGTTTCCCCAAAACCTCTTTGAGTTTCTCTAAAAGTTCCCTCCTCTCAACGGTTTCCTCTACTCCCCCTTCCCTACTTTGGATGAAGTTTTCAAATCCACCCCTGTAAAGGTAGGAGCTAAAGATATCTTCCAAAGATAGGATGTAGGAGAAGGAAACCTTTTCCTCCAAGTGGCGGAGTTCCTCCACCGACATTGAGAGTTCCTTTGCAATTTCCTCCTCGGTGGGTTCCCTTTTTAATCTCTCCATAAGGAGGTTTCTAACTGCTTCTATTTCCTTTTCCTTTTGTCGGATATTTTTCGCCCCAAAATCGAGGGAGCGCAAGAAATCAAACATCGCCCCCTTTGCCCTTATGAGTAGATATCTCTTCGCCTGCGGGGTTAATTTGTCCCCTTTGATACTGCCGTTTTTCAGATGTTCGAAGGAGCGGAGAACCGCCAGAACACCCTCGTTGACCAAGTCGTCAAACTCAACGGAACTATTTTCCGGAAGTTGTTTGTATATTTCCGAAGCCACCCGTTTTATATCCGGTAGGAGGGAAATAACGATACGGTTCCGCTCCTCCTTCGTTACTACCACCTAAAACAATTTTAGAAAATTTGCTATTAAAAGTAAAAAAGGATTAAGGGCGTCTTCTATCCTCGAGGAGGGCATCGCCGAGCATATTGAAGGCGAGAACCACCAAAAATATAGCCACACCGGGGGTTAAAATCCAAGGGTAGAAGGTTATAACCGTCAAACTTCGGGCGTCGGAGAGCATATTCCCCCAAGATGGATAGGGTTCCTGAATTCCCAAACCGAGGAGCGACAAAGCCGCTTCCCCAAGAATGTAGGAGGGTATTGCGGAGGTAGCCGTCACGATTAAGTAAAAGTAGGTGTTGGGAAGTATGTGCTTAAAGAGTATTCTTAAAGGGGAAGCGCCGTAGGTTTTTGCGGCGAGGACATATTCCTGCTCCCTAAGGGAGAGAACCAATCCCCTTATAACCCGCGCCAAACCAGCCCAACCTATAAAAGAGAGAATAAAAACGATAAGAAAAAATACCTCTACCGAGGACATATCGAGGGGAAAAATAGCTCTTAGGGCGAGCATTAAATAAAAGGAAGGGATAGACATCAATACCTCCGTAAGGCGCATTATCGCGTTATCGACCCAACCGCCGTAATACCCCGCCAAACCCCCGAAGAGGATACCCAACAAAAAGGTTATAGATACCCCTATGAGACCTATGGATAGGGAAATCCTCGCCCCATAGAGGAGTCTCGAAAATATATCCCTCCCCAACTTGTCGGTTCCAAATAGATAAATCCCACACTCGGGAGGGGTGTAAAAGAGTTTAAACCCGTAAGGGGTGTCTGTAAAGAAACGAACTTTGCAGATTTTGGTTTTATCCTCTTTGTAAGTTCTAAATATCGGATTTACCAACTTGTAAGGGTGAACGTAAGCTCCAATAAACTCCCCGTTGTGGAAAAAGTGAATTCTTGTAGGAGGGTGGTAGGGAGCTTTCCTATTTTGAAGGTCGTAAGGGTAGGGCGCTATAAAATCGGCAAAAATCGCCAGCAAGTAGAAAAATGTAAGAATTCCCAACGCGAAGTATTTCATTTAAAGGTCTTATTTTTTACCCCCATAGGTGGGAGAGGTTTTTAATACCTTTTAAAGGTTTTTAAAAAACCCAAATACCTTTTCGGGACAAATTCCATTAACCTTTATAAGGTCAGACTCAAGATTTAATGACAAGTTATGGGTTGAAACTTGGCAAAAACCTTTTGCAGGATTGAGTTTTTCCTTAGAGTTCCAATAAAAGGTCACACCCTAAGAAATTAATGTCCACTTAGGGTTGACCGAAAAATTCAACTTTTGCTTGACTCCATTAGGTGGTTTTGGTATTCTTTAAACCCAAGTAAAGGTTGGGTTCCTTGGCAACTTAATAACGGTAGACTCACCTTTGTTGTTATGTTCCTAGGAGGGATTGAAACTTGGATAGTCCTAACGGGATTTTAGGTGAATTAGAAGTTGTTATGTTCCTAGGAGGGATTGAAACCCGCAATCTCTAACGAGGTTGCGAATTCCTCATATCGTTGTTATGTTCCTAGGAGGGATTGAAACAAGAGAATGGAAGCCTATCAAGAGCTTGCGGGGAATGTTGTTATGTTCCTAGGAGGGATTGAAACTATAATCCATATAATTTTCTTCGAATTCTGGGAAAAGTTGTTATGTCCCTAGAAGGGATTGAAACCTATAAGGATTGCGTCGACTTTGTATTCTTTGGCTTTTCGAACGTTGTTTTGTTCCTATAAGGGATTGAAACATGGTCTTTTTGAGGAAACCGCACCTTTGGGTCATTGTTTTATGTCCCTATAAGGGAAAAAAACAAATTCCTCAAACTTACCCCTTTATGGAACCAAAGAATTTAAAAGCCAACAGAAGATTTTTTGATTTCCCAAATTTACCCCTCTAAAGGTGTCCGCATTTAGCAATTTAAAAACCAAAGTGAGGTCTAACCCCACATTTTTACACTATAGGTTAGTGGTTTAAATCCTTTTCATACCATTCAGCGGAAGTAAAATTCACAAACCAACAAGAGTTTTTCCAATATCAATAAGACCTTTTGGAGAAATGTTAAATTTCCAACCCCTACAGGTCGGGTAATGAAACTTCTCTATCCCCGAAGGGGCTTATTATCTTCCTACTTGATGCCGAGAAAGAGACTATACCTTTTCGATGGTTCTTCCTACATATACCGAGCCTACTACGCGTTGCCACCTCTTAAGACCAAGGGTGGTTTCCCCACGGGGGCGATATTCGGCTTTTTGAGGATGCTCCTCGCCTTTTTGAAGGAGAAAAAGCCCGCTTACGCGGGGGTTGTCTTCGATTTACCAAAAAAGACCTTTAGAAGCGAGCTATACGCCCAGTACAAAGCCCAGCGCAAACCAGCCCCCGACGACCTGAAGAGGCAGATACCGGTTATAAAAGAGCTTGTGAAACTTTTGGGTATCCCGGTGTTGGAAAAGGAGGGCTACGAGGCGGACGACATCATTGCCACCCTCGCAAAGAGATTTTCCCAAAAGGGGTGGGAGGTAATCGTTTACACACCCGACAAGGATATGGCTCAACTGCTCTCCCTCGAGGGGGTAAAAATCGTAAACCCCCTAACGGAGGAGGAGATTACCCCCCAAAAGGTGGAGGAGAAATTCGGAGTCCTACCGGAGCAAATTCCCTCTTACCTCGCCCTCGTGGGGGATAAGGTGGACAATATCCCCGGCGTGGAGGGAATAGGTCCCAAACGGGCGAGGGAAATACTGAAAAAATACCGCTCGGTGGAGGAACTCATCGAGAATTGGGAAAAATTACCACCGAGCGTGAAAAAATACCTCTCCAAAACCTCGCCCGAGGAGTTAAAGAAGTGGCTCGAGCTGGTTAAACTCGACTACAACGTCCCCCTGGAGGTTTCGGAAAAAGACCTAAAACTCCAAAAGCCTAACTACGAAGAACTTAAGAAACGCCTTGAGGAACTGGAGATGAAAAGCCTCCTTAGGGAGCTCGAAAAAATTAGAAAAAACCACCTATTGGGGCAAAAGAGCCTTTTTTAACCTTTTGCGGATATCCAATCTCTTAACCCTTCCCCTTTGAGGTTCTAATAAATAACTTGATGTCCTCCGAAGGAAATAAAAGTTGTCCCCTCTGCGGTGGCTTGGGTTTTGTATTCACCGAAAAGGGGGCAAAGAGGTGCAGGTGCGTCTACGAGAGGTTTAACCTCGGCAAATACCTCAATATCCCCAAGAGGTTTTGGGACGCCGATATAAGGCAGGTTAGACAGACGTTGGATAGGAAAACGTTGGCAACCCTCTACGGGTATTTGAAGGATTTCAAGACCTTTTATAGGAAGGGAGTCGGATTGCTCCTCGTAGGGGAACAAGGTGTGGGGAAGACCTACATAGTGTCGGCGGTTCTCAAATACCTCTACACCAAGTATAGGATAAAGGGTCTCTTCACCGACACTAAGGAGTTGTCGATAAAACTGCGCGAGAGCTTTGCCGAAAAGGGGGCGTCGGAGATTATCGAATCGCTGGCGCGCGTTCCCATTCTCGTATTGGACGACCTCGGAAACGAGGTGCTAACCGACTGGTATAGGGAGATACTCACCGGTTTGATAAGCAGGCGTTACAACGAAAAAAAGGTTACCTTTATAACGACCAACTATTACCCCTCCTACCTGGTTGGGCGGACTTCCGAAGGTCAAAGTCTGGGTAGGGGTGTAAAGGTGATAAGCCGCGCGGAGCGCGGGATAAATTTTCCGAAGTTAAACACCGTCTCCGAGGATATGCTCCTCGACAAACGTTTCGGCTCCCACATGGTGTCGCGCCTCGGCGAGATGACAATCCCAATAGTGGTTTTGGGGAGGGATAAGAGGCTCCAAAAGGTGGTTATCTGACCACCTTCTCAAGTTCCTCCAACAGGTTTTTCGGAAGCCTTATCTCCCTATCCAATACGAGGAGCCTTGCGTCGGTTTTCTCCCTCAGCTTGTATAGGTCTTTAAAGGTTGTTATCCAAAGAAGGGAGGGGTCTAGTTTTACCCCCTCATACCCGTAGTGGTCGGGAAATGCGAGGGTTTCCCCTATTTGGAATCCATATCTATTTGCCAAACCTTTAAGGGTGTTTTGAAAACCTTTGTTGTCCCCCACGGCGGAGACTATACCGACCTTTCTCCCTTTGAGGGTTTCGAAGGGAACCTCCTCCCCCTCGGGGGTTAGGAGTCTATAGCCGACCACCCCGAGGTAGCCGAATGGTTTTCCCATTTCGAGGCATAGTCTTTCGAGCTCCCCGTGCGGTGGTGAGGTTTTCGAAAATAGACAAAAGTTTGCCCTCCAAAGGGCGGAAAGGTGTTCCCTCAACCTCCCGAAGGGCAAAACCCTATCCCTCAAATCCTTTGGGGTCAGCAGGACTATGTCGAAATCGCGCTCAATCGCCAGGTGCTGAAAGCCGTCGTCGAGCAAAATGAGGTCGGGTTTAAAGGTCTCTTCGAGGAGGCGAGCGCCCTCGCAACGCCTTTCGGCAACCGCCACCGCTACACCCTTCAGCCTAGAGGCGTATAGGAAAGCCTCGTCCCCCGCTTCCTCGACGCCCAAAAGGGGTCTATCACCCGCCGAAACTAGGAGCGCCCCCCTCGTTTTTCTCCCGTAGCCCCTTAGAAGGATAGCCGTTTCCACGCCTCTGGAGGAAAAGAATTTTGCGAGCTCCAAGGTGGTGGGTGTCTTTCCCGTTCCGCCCACCGAGAGGTTTCCAATTGAAACGACAACCGCCTTTGGTCGGCACCTCTTTAGAACCCCTTTGAGGTAGAGTTTCTCCCGAACCTTTACCGCCCAGAGGTAGGGATTAAAAAGTTTCCAAACCAAGGTGGGAAAGAATTTTACTAACTCAAAAGGGTAAGAGGAGGGGAGAAACTAATTTGGGGAAATTATTGACCCTCTCCCTTAAGGCGGTTTAGAAGTTCGTTGTAAACCTCCTTTAGGTCTCCCAAATCGAACCTAAAGACATCCTTGTCGAGTTTCTTTTTGGTCTTGGCGTCCCAGAGGCGACAGCTGTCGGGGGATATCTCATCGGCTAAAACGAGCTGTCCATCGGGAGTCTTTCCAAACTCCAATTTAAAGTCTACAAGCAATATTTCCCTCGCGGCGAAGAAAGCCTTCAAGACTTCGTTGACCTCGAGAGCTATCTTTTTCATCTCCTCTATATCTTCGAGGTCGGCGAGTTTTAGGAGTTCTATATGTTCGGCGCATACCAACGGGTCGTGGAGCTCGTCATTTTTCCAAAAAGTCTCCACGAGGGGTTTTTCCAATTTTGTCCCTTCGGGGATACCGTAGCGTCTCGTAAAGCTTCCCGCGGCGAAGTTTCTCACAACCACCTCGACGGGAATAATCTCCACCCTCTTGGCGAGCATCTCGCGGTCGGAGAGTTTTTTAATGTAATGGGTGGGAATACCCCTTTTGTTTAAGACTTCAAAAATCAACGAAGAAATAGCGTTGTTTATAACCCCCTTGCCGACTATTTCCTCTTTTTTTACACCGTCAAAGGCGGTGGTGTCGTCTTTGAAATAGATAACGACCTTATCGGGTTCGTCGGTGGCATAAATTATCTTTGCCTTCCCTTCGTAGAGCTTCTCCCTCTTCTCCATATTAGGGATTTCCTATTTTATTCCCGCCACAGGCGGGCACTATTTTTGAGATATCGATAATCAGATAGTTATCCTCTCCACCGAAGACCTCAATTCGCTTCGGTTTTCCATCTCTGTCGACTTCCAAGATGGCTTTCTCCACATATTGTGAGAGTTCCCCTTTGGGGATTAGAAGGTAGCGGTTTCCGTTCAATGGTTTTATTTCAAAAAGCTCTTCCAAGCGGTTTAGGTGAAATAAAACCTCCAAAATAGGATTTTTGTACTCCCTCCTATCGAGGGTTTGTTTTTCCTCACCCCTATATCCGAGGGTTATATAAAAGCCTTTAACCGAAACCTCAAAGGGTGGGTTGGTGAAATATACAACCTTCCACCGGTCTTTTGAAAATCTTTCCAAGACACCTTTGTAGTTTTCCTCCTCGCCTTGAAAAAAACCCTTTTGGGTGAAAAAAACTGTAAAACAATCCCCGTTTGGTAAAAATTTATGAAAATTAACAGCCTCTTTATTGGAAATTTCGTTTGCAAAAATGGGAATAGCAAACAAGAAAACCTTACCAAACTTGGCGATTATTTTTAGAATATTAAATCTACTATGTTTGATTTTGAATTTCATATAGCGCATGAAGTGGATAATCCTACGCATATTTTCTTTTACAAACCGATAAATATCGGTGTAAATACCCTAAAAGTGAAGATTTTGGATAACTTCGATATAGATTTTGACAAAAGTTATCAGCTTTACCTAAATATGGGAGGTTCCAACTTTTCCTTTATAACAAAACCGTTGAAAAAAAGTTCAAATAACGAAGTGGAGCTTTTAGTTCAGGAAAGTAGAATAGAATTGCGTAAATATCCACGACTTAAAACAGAACATCTAAACGTCAAAGTATTTGTTAGAACTTTGGAAGGTATTTTGGCGGATATTTCTCTCGGCGGATGTAAGCTTAAGTTTAACAGCCCAATACCCAGCTCATTTTTTGAAAAAGGGGCAAAGGCTAAACTATCTATGGCTATCCCGGGGATTGAAAACCTTGTCGACCTTTCGGCTTACATAGTAAACGTAAACCCTAAAGAACATGCCGTTTCCTTCGCCTTTGAAACTAAGGATAATAAGGTTCTCACAACGTATAAAACCATCTCCGACCTATTGAAGGGAAAGGGAAAGGAAATATTAAGCTAATCCCCTCGCCCGTTTGTAAGCCTCCTCTATTACCTCTATAAGTTTCCCCTTTATCCCTTCCGAGTGGAGTTTCGAAAGTCCGTAAATTGTAGTCCCCGCGGGGGAGGTCACTTTATCCCTAAGCAGTATGGGGTGGTTTCCACTCTCCTCTATAAGTTGGAGTGTTCCCGTAAAGGTGTAGAGCGCTATTTTTAGGGCTTCGGGGTATTTGAAGCCGAGCTTTACCCCAGCCTCGGCGAAGGCGTCGACTATTTCGGCTATAAAGGCAGGTGCGCTTCCCGCCAAGGCGGTTATAGCATCCATCAGACTTTCGTCCAGCTCCACCACCAAGCCGGTTTTCCCGAGGAGTTCCTTAACCCTTTCCCGCTCCGCGAGGGTGAGATTTTCCGAGTAGGCGACCCCCCACACCCCCTTGCCGACGGCGACGTTTACATTCGGCATGGTGCGGACTATTTTTGAGTCTTCCCCCAAGAGGTCTTTGAGTTTTTGGAGGGAAACACCCGCGGCGACCGAAATGAAAATTTTTTCCCCTTTTTGGGGGTGGTCTTTAAAGGGCTTTACCGCCGCGGGGAGGTCTTTGGGTTTGGTAGCCAAAAAGAGGATTTGGGATTTTTCGAAAACCTCCTTGGGTGGGAGGACTTTAAACCCCTCCTTTTGGAGTTTTTCCTTACTCTTTTCGCTCCTCACGGAGGCGAGAATCTTTTCTTTGGGAAACCCGGCGCGGGTAAGACCTTCGGCTATAGCCCTCGCCATGTTTCCAAATCCGATAAAACCCACCGTAGGTTGCATAGAGATTATTCTCACCTAATGGGGGAAAGGGAATATTTCCTCTCCCTCGCGGTGGAGGAGGCGAAAAAGGCTTTCCACAAGGGGGAGGTTCCGGTCGGGTGTGTGATAACCCTAAGGGGTGAGGTAATTGCAAAAGCCCACAACCGGGTGGAGGAACTGTCCGATATAACCGCCCATGCGGAGATGCTCGCCATTTCCGAAGCCTCCAAAAGGGTGGGAATAAAAACCCTCCGCGAGTGCGAGATATACGTCACCCTCGAACCCTGTCCCATGTGCGCGGGGGCTATAGCCTTGGCGGGGTTTAGAAGACTCTACTTTGGCGCCTACAACCCAAAGCACGGGGCGGTGGTGAGCCGTTTCTTTATAGCAGAGGAATACAGCATTCCGTGGGAGCGTATCCCCTGCGAAGAGTGTTCCAAACTGCTCGGGGATTTCTTTAAAGGATTGAGAAAGAAGGATTAATTCCCGCCTTCGGCGGGGTTTGATTTTATGACGTCATAATGTTAAAGTTGAGGCTCATGCGAAGGGTAGCCACCACTTTACGCCTCGACGAGGAGAAAGCCCGCCTCCTGCGCGCCTTAGCGGGTTACGAAAGGAGGAGCATTAACGAGATTCTCAACGAACTTGTGGACGAATACATCGAACGCCATAAGGAGACTCTAGAACTTCTATCCATTCCCGGTTTTTTGGAAGAGTGTAAGGAGGGACTCGAAGAGATAAGAAGGGGTGGCGGGAAAACCTTGGATGGGTTGGACGATTAAACTCTCCAAAGTTGCGGAAAAGAAATACAAAAAACTCGATACGGTTACCAAAAGTGGAATTAAAGAAGCCCTCAAAGGGTTATCGGAAGTGGAAAATCCCAAATATGGGAAGGATGTTAAACCCCTAACGGGGAAACTTAAAGGCTTCTACCGATTGAGGGTTGGGGATTTTAGGGTTATATTCGCAATCCTCCCCAAAGAGCGGATTATCGCCGTGGTGAATATAGCACCCCGTGGGGATGTCTATAAGTAGGTCTAATATGCATTGATTTTTGCATACACTTTTGTAAGTATTTTTTTTATGAAAACCAAAAAGGTTAGGAAAACCATAAGTGTATCTCCCGAAGTGGATAGAGTCCTTCGACTTTTGAGCAAACGGTTTAAAAAAAGTCAGAACCAAATAATAGAAGAACTTGTGAAGGAAAAACTTAAAGAGCTCCGAAAGGAAGAGAGATTGAAAGCCTTTAAGGAGCTTGTAGAGATGACGGAAAACCTTAGGGGGGTTGTAGGAAACAAACGTATTCAGGATATTAAGGAGGAAATGGGAGGTGAACTGTAAGAGAATTTTTGTAGACGCCAATGTTCTTATAGACCTCTTTGATGTAAGCAGACCTTTAAGGGAGTTTTCGATAAAAACCATCCAAACATTATTGGAAAGCGATGTAGAGATTTACACAAGTTGCGACCTTATAACGACCGTTTATTATGTCCTAAGGAAAAAGTTCGGAAAAGAGGCTTTAGTCTTTATCGAAAGATTGTCCAAGATGTGTTCGATAGTTCCCTTTTCAAATCACGAAGTGGAAAGAGCTATAGAGCTTATGAAGCAGGATTCAAATTTTAAGGATTTAGAGGATACCATCCAATATGTTTTGGCTAAAAAGATGCGGTGCGATTTAATACTTACCAACGATAAAAGCTTTTATTCGCCGGATATTGCGGTGATTAATGTTAAAGATTTCTTAAAAAGACAAGAAAATCGGAGAAGTTAGTGAAAAAATCACTTCCCGCCTTCGGTAGGGTTTTGTTTTTCCTCTAGTTCGGCAACCTCTGCGACCGCGGCTTCGGCGAAGGTTTCAAACGCCCACACTATAAAGGTGGTGAGAGCCGCACCCCAGAAGACCGCTTCCATTAGGGTTTTCAGGTCGGCAAAGGTCGGCAGGGTGTTCACCGCCAAGGCGAAGAGCAACACTATCACAAACCCGAAGTAGTAGGTGTAGCGGTAAGGTTCGAGCGCCGCCATAACGAGCGCCAGCGCCGCCGAAAGGGGAAGTTGCTTCAATTCCTCTTCACTCTTTCCACTCTTTTGGGCTACCTTTTGGAGGTCTTTAACCTCTCCCTTCTCCCTAAAGGCGTCGGCGACCGCCATCACGAGGGTGTAAGCCGACAGCAACCTGAAGGCGAACATGCCGAATGCCAAAGAGGCGAGCAGTATAAGACCTACCTCGGGTGAAATTATAGAAACCCCCACCCACAGGAGGACGGCTACAACCAAAAATCCCGCCAAAAGGAGGGTAAACCAGAAGCTCATTTTTCCTCACCTCCTTTGGTGGCTTGTTCTTTTTTAGCCTCCTCAGCGGCTTTCCTCATAACCTCCGCGGGGTTTTGGGAAACCGGCTTTCCGACGGTTAGCCTATAGGTGGTGGTGTAGATTTGGGGTATGTAGGGGTAGTGGTAGACGAGCGTTCCGCTTATGATGTCTCCTATTTGAACCTTACCCCTGCTGGACTCTTTGAGGTTAATAACCAACCTCGCGATGGTTCCACCGTCAACCTTTACGTTCGCGGGTAGATTTGCAATGGCGTATCCGTTGCCGCTTTTGGGTTTGAATACCAATCCGGTGGTCTCGATAAAGATGGGCAATCCGCCGGGGTTAAATACATCCATAACGAGGGCATTTTTCTTGGCGTCGTATTTTGCACCCACCACTATCGGCGCACCGGGCAGGCTTTTAACCGTCTGCACCGCCGAGGTGTAGGTGATAAATCCGCCGATACCCATTCCGAGCAGCACGCCGACGATTGTCACCAAAACGGCGACCGTCAGGGTTTTCCGCATCTCCTTACCTCCGTAAGTTTTTAATAAGCACTAAAAACTTTATACGGAAAGACTAAATATTTATGACACTAAGTAGCTAAAAATTTTGATACAACGTCGGGTCTTAAACTAATTAACCCTTAAAATGGCGGAGAAGGTTAAAACCGTTAGGGGTTTCAGAGACCTCATAGGGGAAGAGGCGAGGAAATACCGCTACGTGGTCGATACCGCGAGGGATATCCTCGAGAGGA
>JALVTI010000082.1 GCA_027035985.1 Aquificales bacterium
GGACACATCTTGGACGAAAAACGCCTCGGTATGCCCCTATACAGGCACCCTTGGGACGATATCCTCTATATTGTGGAAAGACCCAAAGAGGAGGAATAATTTACTTATTCCCTTTTTCGGTTTCTCTTTTAAACCTTATCGTAGGTGTGCTTTTTTCAAGAATTTGTCTTTTCCCAATGTGAGGAAATTTGTTTTGACAAACCTTTAGTGGGTTGTTAATTACAAATCAAATATTGTTACCTTCCCATTTTAGGGGATTGTAGTAAAATCCCAATTCAAGCGTCAATTTGGTAAAAAAAATAAAAATAGTATTAAAAGTTATTCCCTCCTAAGGAACATATTTTGTAAGCCACAAAAGGTTTATCAAAATGTTGTTTTAGAAACTCATAAAGTTTTTGCGTCAATTCATCTCCCATAAATTTGGGAGAGAGTTCAATAAATAACCACAATTGATTATTTTTAATTAAATTCTCCATCCCCTTAAGGGCAAAATACTCGTAACCTTCGATGTTTATTTTTACAAAATCCACCTTTGGAAGTTTGAAGAAATCGTCCAGCCTAACCTGTTGAACTTCTTCTTCAATTTCCGCGGGCAGATTTTTTCTCAAAATAGAATTGTGTCCGCTGGAGGTTTTTGCGGTTTTCAACTTTACGGATGTATTTTCATTTCCTACTGCAAGGTTGAAAGATTCAACAATACCTTTTAGATGGTTTATGTAAATATTCCACTTTAAGAGTTTGAAATTTCTTTTGGCAGCTTCGAAAGAGTAAACCTTTCCCCCTTCCCTTACAAGTTTCCCAAAGAGTATGGAAAAACCTCCCCAGTGGGCTCCTATATCTATAACAACCGAAATTTGGTTTTAGAATTTTCTTGATAAATTCATCTTCGGACGATTCTATTTTTCCCCTTTTTAGAACATCTATCCCGTAGCTATCGGAGGTATCTATCAACATATAGGTGTCTATACCCCTTCGCAAAACAACCAGAAATTTGTCTTTCAACTCTTGTCGGAACAATAAAAACGCCAATTCCCTAAAAGGTTTGAATTTGGAAAGAAAGCCTCTTAAAAAGGACTAGTTTTTTTTGCCCCTATAAGGGAAAAGATAGGGAATTAAACGTCGAAATCGTCACCGCCGAAGTCATCAAAACCGCCAAAGTCGTCGCCACCGAAGTCGTCGGCGGAGGCGAAATCGCTACCGCTATCGTCGAGGGCGCTCTCGTCGAGATTGGCGAAATAATCGCCGCTTACATCCCCGAGGTCTGCCTCAACATCTTCGAGGGAGGGTTCGGGAATCTCCTCTATTTGGATATCCTCCTGAACGACCTCCTCAACGGGCGCGCCGATAACCTCCTCCGCGGGAGCCTCGGCGGCTTGCTCTACCTGTTGTTGCTCTTCGGGAGACAGTTCGGGGGCGTGCTGAACCTCGTGGGCGAAAGTCTCACCCATCATCGACCCGAGAAGATATCCCAAGAGCATACCGCCGCCGAGACCGAGCAATGCGCTACCCCACGAGAACCCCCCACCCTGCTGCTGGGGCGCGAAGGGCATACCGCCCTGCGGTTGCATTTGGTTAAACTGCTGTTTGAATTCCGGCTCCCTCGCCTTGAGGTGGAGGTAATTTTCAACGCTTCCCGCACCGAGGAGTTTCCTTATCTCCCTATACATTTGGTGGAATTCCTGCAGAGTGGGTTCCTTTTCCTGGACTTCTCCGGTCTTTTTGTTCCTCAAAACGAACTTCTCGGCGGTGTATTCCATTACGAGGTCGGGGGTTTCTACCACGACCTTTTCCGGTTCTATTTTCACCTTCACGTCCTGACCGTTAATGGTCTCTTGGATTTCGGTCTTTCCGAGCTTTTTGGCAATGGCGTAGAGTTCGAGCAGTTTGTATTTTTTAACCTTTAGCTGGG
>JALVTI010000083.1 GCA_027035985.1 Aquificales bacterium
TCCTTTGTAGGTATAACCCCTTTTGGGGAAAAAACTATATAGTTGCCATAAGTCTCGGAATAGGAGTTTTGGTTCAAATCCTCTTTGAGGCAGAATTTAGGTAAATATCTGTTAGAAATGTATTTGCCGACATCTATCCCTAAAGGTTCTAAAAGTTCTAACCTATCCCAAAATGTGAAACCTAAATTTTTATATTCAACCAGTCTGTTGTAAATCGGATATAGATACTTTTCCCTTTTTTTTCTATAAAAGGCTATCCTTTCCCTTGCGAGGGAAAATAACACCAGAGGATAGGTTCTAAAAGTGGCTTCGTAATCCAAAATTACATTGTACTTCCCAAGAATGGTTTTTAAATTACCCAATAATCCTTTATCGGGAAAAGCCCTATCTATAAACCTATAAGTGTTGAAGAAATCAACCGCAAAGGGAAGCGTTAGAAAGTCGACAACCGCATTAGGTATCTCTTTTTTAATTATTTCTCCAACAACGGCTGTGTATAAAGCATCTCCCAAAGAACGGCGTTGAATTAACAATATTTTCATATGCGGGAATTATTTTAGAAAGACACCTTTTGGAGGGTATTGAAAACTTTAACCTCCGAACGGAGAGGGAAGTTTTCCCTTAAACTTTCATTTTGAGATGGAACTAAAGCTCTCGAAGAGGGTGCAATCTCTAAAACCTTCCCCCACCCTGGCGATAAGCGCCAAGGCAAAAGAACTTAAGGCTAAAGGGGTCGATGTGATAGGATTTGGGGCGGGTGAGCCCGATTTCGATACGCCCGAATTTATAAAGGAGGCGGCGATAAAAGCCCTTCGGGAGGGGAAAACCAAATACGCCCCCGCGGGAGGAATTCCCGAACTCAGGGAGGCTTTAGCCGAAAAGTTCAAAACCAAAAACGGGATTGATTACAAACCCTCCGAGGTAGTGGTTTCCGCCGGAGCCAAAAATATCCTCTTTTTGCTATTTTTGATGCTCCTCGACGAGGGGGATGAGATTCTCGTTCCCGCCCCCTACTGGGTTAGCTATACCGAGCAGATTAAACTCTTCGGGGGTGTTCCCGTAGAGGTTCCCACAAAGGAGGAAAACGGCTTTACCCTCACCTTGGAGGATATAAAACCCTTTGTTACCGACCGCACGAAGGTTTTAATCCTCAACTTCCCCAACAACCCCACCGGTGCGGTTATAAGCGAAAAAGACCTCAGGGAGATTGCGGAATTTTGCCTCGAAAGGGGAATCTTGATAATCTCCGACGAGTGTTACGAAGCCTTTACCTACGACGGGGAGAAACACATTTCCACCGCCTCTTTAAGTGAGGAAATCAAAAAGATAACCTTTACAGTGAACGCCTTTTCGAAAACTTACTCCATGACCGGTTGGAGGATAGGATATGTCGGTTGCCCCAACGAGGAGTATGCGAAGGTTTTGACCAACCTAAACAGTCAATCGATATCCAACGTCACCACCTTCGCCCAATACGGGGCTTTGGAGGCTTTGAAAAACCCCGAGGCGGACAAATTTGTTGAAAAGATGAGGCTCACCTTCGAGAGGAGAAGAGACTTAATGGTCTCCCTCCTTATGGAGATACCGAATGTAAAGGTTGGCAAACCTAAGGGTGCCTTTTACGTATTTCCCAACTTTAGAAATTACGTTTCCTGCTTCGAAAACGACGTCGAATTTACCAAATACCTCCTCGAGGAGGCAAAGGTTGCGATAGTTCCCGGTAGCGCCTTCGGCTACGAAGGTTTTGCAAGGCTCTCCTACTGCAACAGCGACGACGAAATTGTTGAGGGTATAAACCGCATAAAGGGGGCTTTTGAGAGACTTTCTTAATTTTTGTTTATTCATATTTATCTGTTATAGAAAAAATATATAACGGCAAAAGCACTTATAAACCATAACACTAAGCTGATTAGAAGCGTTATATAAAATGGTAATTTTTCCACAAAAAAATAGACTCCTATCAAATAAAATGCGTAAGGTATTAACGAATAAAAACCCATTAAAGCGGTATCCTTAACACCTACTGCCCCTTGCTTGGAATATACCAGAATATGAGCTATCAAAGCAAATGTGGGAAATAAAGGTATTAAACCGCTTATTGCATAAAACTTTTTACTTCTCGACAAGAGGTCTATAATAACTACGATGATTGCTCCTATAAAGGCTTTAAGAAGCAACATCTTTTCTTCCCTCTATCGATTCTTTATAAAGTTTTATAAACTCCTCCAAAGAATACTCAGTGGAATTTTCTTGAGCCTGATGTATTAATTCTGCTACGTGGGTTCTCAGAACATTGTATAAATCCCCCTGGGAGGATATAACAGCCCATGAAGGAAATCCATCCCTAAATATAAAAGGTTTTTCGTGTATATACAGAATCAAATAGGGAATAAGTTTTTTATCTTGAACCTCTTTAGATACCCCAGCACGGTCGGTTATAGTCTTAAAGCTAAATTCTTTTTCCCCGAGAAATAGACTAAATTTAGGTGCTTCTTTGTCCAAAATTAAAACCTTTACCTTTTCTTTTGTTATTGGATTAAGTGCTACCACCTTTTCCATAAAGTCAATGAAATTCTCAATACTATTTTTAAAAGCATTTCTCTTAAAGAAGATGTAGTAAACCCTCTTTAATTCCTCATTTTCATATCTTTTGGCGTGCAATTTAACCATTTCTTCATACTTTGCAGTTTCTATAAACTTTTCCAGCAGCCAAGGAGCATTTACAACATAATAAGTGTTTACAAAACCCTCCCAAATTTCCGGATGTTTTGATGGCTGAATAATTACAGTTTTATCCTTTGCAAGTAAAATCAAATTATCGACTTGATTGGTATATTTTTCAACCAAACTTTGAAAGTTTACAACAAGATTATTTAAATCACCTTCTATGCGAGGGATTTGCGCGGTATTAGATGAAATAATTTCAAGCTTAGGTAAAAATTCTCTTAATAATTCTAAAAATATTAAAGCTACCAAAAGAAAAGTTAGATAGTTAGGTCTTTCCACTATCTCTTTCAGCAGAGGAATACTATCTAAAATTGTCGGAAAATACTCGTGAAGTAATATCAGCGCCAATACTGTGAGCGATAAGAACAGAAAAAACCACCCCAATATTCTTTCAAACCAGGATATAAATCTTCCCACTATGTTTTGTTTTTCCATGAGGAACCTATTTTATTATCTATCTATCGATGAACTCTCTAAAAGATATCCGCAATCTCTTAGAAAAGTGGAAAAAAAGGGTTGAAACCTCCAAAGATTTGGAGGAAATGAGGCAAACTTTTCTGGGAAAGAAGGGCTACATTTCCCAACTCTTTAGGGAGATGAAAAATATCCCCCCCGAACGTCGGAGGGAATACGGAAGGGAGATAAACCTATTAAGGGAAGAAATAGAAAACTTTATCCGCCAAAGGGGTGAGGAGATAAAAAAGAGGGAGCTAGAGGAGAAGCTGAAGGCGGAGCGCTTCGACCTATCCCTGCCGGGGGATACCGTTTTGCCGCTGGGTTCCAAACACCCGCTCAGCGGGGTTATAGAGGAGATAGTCGAGATATTCAAACAGATGGGTTTCGCCGTGGAAACGGGTCCCGAGATAGAGCGGGAGGAATACAACTTCGATATGTTGAACATTCCCAAAGAACACCCGGCGAGGGATATGCAGGATACCTTCTACGTCAACCGCGAGGTGTATCTGCTCCGAACCCATACCTCCCCGGTTCAGGTCAGGACTATGCTTGGGCGCAAGCCCCCCATACAGATAATCGCACCCGGTAGGGTTTACCGCCGCGACGACGACCCCACCCACTCCCCCATGTTCTTCCAGGTGGAGGGATTGGTCGTCAACCGCGATGTGAATTTTGCCAACATGATGTTTGTCCTGAGGGAGTTTTTGAGGAGGTTTTTCGAAATCGATGTGCCCGTTAGGTTCAGACCTTCCTACTTCCCCTTTACCGAACCGAGCGCGGAGGTCGATATCGGGTGCGTTATATGCGGCGGTAAAGGCTGTCGCGTTTGCAAGGGAACCGGTTGGCTCGAAGTCCTCGGGGCGGGTATGGTTCACCCCAACGTGCTATCCGCCTGCGGCATAGACCCCGAGGAGTATCAGGGTTTTGCCTTCGGCTTGGGAGTCGACCGCTTTGCGATGCTAAAGTATGGCGTGGACAACATAAAGCTCTTCTACGAAAATGACGTTAGGTTTTTAAAACAGTTCAAATCCCTTTGAGGTCTCTTTTTTCTTTAAAACCCTCCGTTAGTTTTGCATTTTTCCAAAAAAACCTTCGCGGGAAAGACATTAGAAGAAATCCTTATCCTTTTGAAGGGGGGAAAATCTATTCTTCTACTCCTTACGTTGGTCTTAGCTTATTTGGAAACCCACCTTTTGAAGGAAAGGGAAGAGTTTTTTCGCATGAAGGTTAAAATGCCAAAGACAACAATATACCGCCGCAGAGGTATGAAAAAAGGTTTACAAACCCCAAAAAGGATTCAATAGTTTTAAACTAAACTCCACCTTATGGAGCTATCCCTTTACAAGGAACTCCTGCTGTTGGGTGTTATTTTTGTCTTTTCCGTAATAGGTGGTATTACCGGTATAGGTATAGCGACGATAGTTATCCCCCTGCTGATACTTTTGGGGGTTTCCCTTCCCTTCGCCAAGGCTACCGCCTTATGGGTAAACGTCTCCATAATGTCCTATTCGGTCTTTAGGAGGCGTCGCCTTATAAAGTGGTCTCTAGCCCTTCCGCTTGTGGTTAGCGCCTTTCTGCTCGCCCCTCTGGGGGCAAAGGTCTCCTTTTTTATACCCGTCCGCGTTCAGTTATTGTTGCTAGCGACGGTGGTGTTGGCTTCGGCGCTTTTGATTCTCTATCTAAAACCGAAACCCCGCGTGAGCGGGCTTACCCATTTCGGATTTATAAAGGTCGGCGCTGCGGTCGGAGCGGTTGCCGGCTTTTTGGGCGGTATGCTGGGCATAGGCGGCGGTATTATCGCCAACCCAATCTTGATAGTTTTGGGGTTTGACCCCGTCGAGGTCACCACCGTCAGCGCGCTGATGGTTCTGCTCTCTTCCCTTTCGGGGTGGGCTACTTACACCTACTTAGGTTATTTCCCCTACAAGTGGGCTTTACCCCTATTGATAGCCGCCTTGGGTGGGTCCTATATAGGAAACCGACTTTCGGAAAGGTTTTCAAGGGAGACCCTTAAGAGGGTTGTCGCCTACTTTGCCATTTTTGTTTCCCTAATAACTTACCTAAAAGCCATAACCCTCTAAAGGTTTCCCTATATATTTTCCCTTCCAATGGCGGGGAAATACTACGTTGTTTTTATAACCTGCCCGGAGGATAAGGGGGAGGAGATAGCCAACTTTATAGTCGAAAATAAACTGGGTGCCTGCGTTAATATCGTCGATGGCGTTAAATCCGTATATTGGTGGCAGGGAAATATAGAAAAGGATAAAGAAAGCCTTTTGGTGGTTAAAACTTCGAAAGAAAAGTTCCCTCAATTGGTGGAAAGGGTTAAGGAGGTTCACCCCTACACGGTGCCCGAAATAATTGCCCTTCCTATAGAGGTTGGAAACGAAGACTACCTAAAATGGATTGATGAGAGTCTAACTTAAAGGGAAATGTTATTTAGATTTTTCCGAAAAAAGGAGAAGAAACAAAAACAGGCCATTGAGGAATCGGACCTCGCGAAGTTGAAAAATCTTCTACCTTTTCCCGTTAAAATTCTTGGGGAGAACGGAACTTATATAGTCCAAATAAAGGTAGACCCTCCGGGAAAATGGATTAACAACCTCCTCCTGGTGGAGGGTAATCAGGTATACTTTTCCCACGAACCGGAGAGTAGCAAAATACGTTTTCTAGCCGACGATTTGAATATTCCCCTCGAATACAACAAGCAGGTTGATTCCATTTGGGATTTAATACAGTTGTTGTCTTATATCTACGATAACTTAAGAAAGCTTTATAACGCCGAAGTAAATGCAAAACTCTACGGTTCCGTTGAGAAGATTCAAAACCTTTTTGTGGAGTTGCGGAAAAAGAGGGATGTCAACCTCTGCGCAAAAATATTTTTGGAGTTGGAAAAAATTAGAAACGAAGACCCCGAAAGGTACGAAACATTTAGAAGAAAACTTTTAAAGGAATGCGATAAAATACTCCAAACCCTCAATGGGGGATGTATTCAAAAAGGTTGAAACCGCCGATGGGAGCTATACCCTTTACAACCCTCTTTTCGGCGAGTCCTACCACAGCGTATCGGCGGGGGCTCTACGCGAGAGCCTCGAAAAGTTCCTTTTCCCCTCCCAACTGGTGGAGCGGGTAAAAAGGGGAGACCTGAAGGAGGTCTCCATTTTGGAAATAGGTTTCGGTTTGGGGTATAACCTCGTCGTAACCCTCCACCACCTATTGGAGATAGCCCCGAATTTGAGGCTCCGCTATGTGTCCCTCGATAGGGAGATAACACCCCTTATAGGTGAATTGAGGCTTCCCAACCCCTACGGGGAGCTTTACGAAAGGATAAAAAAACATTTGGCGGAGGGTAAAACCTCCTTCTCCATAGGTGGGGCAAAGGTCGAAATCCTCCTCGGGGAGGCGAGGGAGACAATTAAAACCCTCGAAGGGGAGAGGTTTGACGCCGTTTACCACGACGCCTTTTCGCCCAAGAGGAACGCCGAGCTCTGGACGCTCGAATTCCTCGGGAAGCTGAAGGGCTTGCTCGACGAAAGGGGTTTTTGGGTGAGCTACTCGACCGCCTTGCCCGTTAGGAGAGCCCTCTACGAGCTCGGTTTTAGAATATTCTCGACCCGCCCTATCGGGCGGAGGAGTCCGGGAACGGCGGCAACCCCTAAGGGCGAGCCGCTAAACGACTACCTGTTACCCCTAACGGAAAAAGAGAGGGAAAGGATACTGCGCTCCCCCAAAGCCAAACCCTACCGCGACCCCTGTCTATGCCTCCCGCGGGAAGAGATACTGAAAAATTACCTCCGTGAAGTGGAGGGCTGTTAAATGTTGCTCCCCCTTTTGGGGTTGTGAATAATTTTTGTCCCTTGCGATGGGATTTTCGTTAGGTATTGTGGGTCTTCCGAACGTGGGGAAGTCCACCCTATTCAACGCGCTGACCGAAAGCACCAAGGCGGAAGCTGCCAACTACCCCTTTTGCACCATAGAGCCCAACGTCGGGAAGGTTCCCGTTCCCGACCCCCGTTTGGAAAAGATTGCCCAGATAGAAAAATCGCAAAAGATTACGCCGACCTACCTCGAGTTTAGGGATATAGCCGGGTTGGTAAGGGGTGCCTCGAAGGGTGAGGGTCTCGGAAACCAGTTTCTCGCCCACATTAGGGAGACCGACGCTATCGGCATGGTGGTGCGCTGTTTCGACGACGAGAATGTGGTTCACGTCGAGGGGAGCGTCGACCCGGTGAGGGATATAGAGATTATCGACCTGGAGCTAATCGCAAAAGACCTCGAGAGTGTGGAAAAGCGTCTCGAAAAGGTCGCCAAAATGGCGAAAATCGGCAAAAAGGAGGCTAAGGAGGAGTTCGAAAAACTCCAAGCCATTAAGGGGATTTTGGAAAACCTGGAACCCCTTAGGAGGTATAGGTCGGAGCTGCCGAAAGAGGTTTGGGATTACGCCTCCAAGGAGCTATTTCTGCTGACCACCAAACCGGTTATGTATATAGCGAACGTATCGGAAGAGGATTTGCTCGAAAACGGTGGGGAAAACGAATACGTAAAACACGTTAGGGAGCACGCCGCCAAGGAGAACGCCCCCGTCGTGGTGGTATCGGCGAAACTGGAGGCGGAACTCGCCCAACTGCCCAAGGAGGAGAGGGGCGAACTCCTTAAGGAATACGGACTCGACGAACCGGGACTGAACAAGGTAATTAGGGAGGGCTACAAACTCCTCGACCTTATCACCTTCTTCACCGCCGGCGAAAAGGAGGCGCGCGCCTGGACTATAAAGAGGGGAAACAAGGCGCCCCAGGCGGCTGGGAAAATCCACTCCGATTTCGAGAGGGGCTTTATCGCCGCCGAGGTGGTATCCTACGACGACTTCGTCAAATACGGCGGTTGGGTTGGAGCCCGCGAAGCCGGCGTGGCGCGCCTCGAGGGTAAGGACTACGTTATGCAGGACGGCGACGTGGTTATATTTAGATTTAATGTTTAAATACGCTGGGTGAGAAATTAGGCGTAAGCATAGGAGGCGACCCCCAAAGCGGTTAAATAGGTCAAAATAGTAAGCTTTCTCCTCCAACCACTTAACTCCATATACCTCACCTTTGCAAACAAACC
>JALVTI010000084.1 GCA_027035985.1 Aquificales bacterium
CGTATATAGCCGCCCACAGAAGGGGTGTTCCGTAAACCTTCGCCGATATATCCCAAAGAGTATCACAGGGTTTTACCGTCCAATAGGTGTAAGCGACCTTCTTTTCCTTTCCTTTCTCGGTTTTCTCTTTTTTCTTTTCTACCTTTTTGGGTTGTTTTTTTTCCACTTTTTCCTTTTTGGGTTGGGAAGGTTTTTGTTTTTCCTTTTGTTGATTTTCTACCGGGGGCGGTGGCGGTGCGGGTACAGGTGCGGGAGTCGGTTTTAGGTTTTCCGAAACCTCTATGATGGCTCCTATCGCCTCACCGGAGAGTTTGACTTTATAGATAGGATTTTCTCTATCGTTGGTCGCTATATAGAGCGTGTCGGTATAGTTGCCCGGTGCATCGGGTTTAAACTCAACGGTTATTTCGCAACTTTGACCGTAATCCAAAGGTTTGGTACAGGTAGTCTTTTTAATACCAAATTCAACCCCGTTTTGCAAATAGACCTTTTTTATAACGAGGTCTCCGTAACCCTTGTTTAAAATTTTTATGGTTTCCCTCTTTACCTTTCCCACCTCAAGTTGTCCGAAATTCACATTGTGGGGGGTTATAACCGGAATGGGATTAAGCTGTCCTCCGCTAAGTTTTAAAACCCAATAGGCACTTTCATCGGCGGGACCCTCATCGGGCGGTTGGGCAAAAAGACCCGAAATGGTCAAAAGGGAAAAACCGAAACCGATTAGAAGCTTTTTCATAGCAATTTCTTTATTTTAAGAGGCTTAGAAAGCGCTCTAAACGCCTTTCGACCGCATCCTTCCCTATGGCATCAACCAGCAAGTCGAGGCTAACCCCTTGGGTTTCACCCGTGAGTGCTACTCTCAAAGTTTTGAATACCATACCGGGTTTGAGTTTTAGTTCTTTGGCAACCTCTTTTGCGACCTTTTTGAAATCCTCACCCCCGAAGGTCTCCATAGATTTAACCTTTTCCAGGTAGAGGGAAACTATTTGTTTTGCAACCTCGGGGGTAATTTTTTGAATGTGCTTTTCCGCGTCAGGGGTAAGTTCGAACTCCTCTACAAAGAAGGGTTTAGCCCTTTTTGGAAACTCCTTGAGTGTAAAGAAGCTATCCCTCACCTTGGAAACTACATCTCTGACAAACCCGTAGGGTTTTGAGAGAATAATCTCGGCCACTTTTTGGTCTTCTTCGTCCAAATATTCCCTATATTGTTTCAGGTAATCGAGAACCCTCCTTGTGAGGTCGTCGAGGTCTAAAACCTCTCTAATGTAGACGCCGTTCATCCAGTAGAGCTTTTCCTTATTGAAGACCGCCGGGGCGTTGTGGATGTCGGATATGTCGAAGCGCTCGATAAGTTCCTCCTTGGATAGGATTTCCTTCCCGTCCTTGGGATACCAACCGAGGAGCGAGAGGAAGTTCAGCAGTGCTTCGGGAAGATAGCCGTCGAAGCGGTATTGCCTTACCGATACAGCCCCGTGCCTTTTGGATAGCTTACTCCTATCCTCCCCGAGGATTATCGGAAGGTGCGCGAACTTCGGAATGGGAAAACCCAACGCCTCGTAGATAAGTATCTGCTTGGGGGTGTTCGAAAGGTGGTCTTCACCCCTGATAACGTGGGTTATCCCCATTAGGGCGTCATCGACCACCACAACGAAGTTGTAAACGGGACTTCCGTCGGAACGGACAATAACGAAATCGCCAAAATCGTTGACGTTAAACTTAACCTCACCCTTTATGAGGTCGTTGAAAACTATCTCCCTTCCGTCGGGAACCCTAAACCTCACCACATAGGGTTTTCCCTGTTTTATATATTCCTCTACCTGCTCGGGGGTTAAATTTCTGCACTTTCCGCTGTAGCGGTAGGGTCTACCCTCCTTTTTGGCTTTTTCCCTTTCCGCCTCCAGCTCC
>JALVTI010000085.1 GCA_027035985.1 Aquificales bacterium
AAAATAGGAATTAATGTTTTATTCTGCAATGGGTAAAGTCTTGGAAAAAAAGACCCTTCGGAGGGATGAAATAAAGAAAACTAGGAAAGTTTTTATGAAAACCTTTGGCTGTCAGATGAACGTTAACGACAGCGAGAGGATAAAAGGCATTCTCAAAAATTTGGGATACGAGTTTACCAACGATTGGAAGGAAGCCGATTTGATACTTTTAAACACCTGCACCGTTAGGGAGAAACCCGACCGCAAGGTTTTGGCGCATATAGGCGAATACAAAAAGGTTAAGGAGTTCAATCCGAACGCGAAAATAGGCGTTTGCGGGTGTTTGGCTCAAAGAATGGGCGAGGAACTCGACCGCCGTGCCGGAGGCGTTATCGACATAATGTTTTCCTCCTACAACATCCACCACCTGCCCCAACTGCTCGAAAAGGCTGAAAAGGGGGAAAAGGCTATAGAAATACTTCCCGAACCACCAAAGGACGAGTGGGAGATGTTCGAATACCCCACAATCAGGGAAAACCCCTACTGGGCTTATATCACCATAATGAAAGGGTGCGACAAAGATTGCACCTACTGTATAGTTCCCCAAACGAGGGGCAAGGAACGTTCCAGACCCATTAGGAGTATCCTCCAGGAGATAAAAGACCTCGTTAAGGACGGGGTAAAAGAAATTCACCTGTTGGGGCAAAATGTTACTGCCTGGGGTAAGGATTTCGAAAATCCAATACCATTTAGTTACCTGCTATACAAGATTGCCGAAATCGACGGGGTTGAGAGAATACGCTTCACGACCGGTTACCCGACCGACCTAACCGACGACGTTATAAAGGCTATGGGAGAAATTCCGCAAATCGCCGACGCGCTTCACCTACCCTTCCAAAGCGGGAGCAACCGCATTTTGAAGTTGATGCACCGTTACTACACAAAGGAGGAGTACCTCGAAAAGGTCTACAAGCTAAAGGAAGTTAAACCGAATATAGCAATGTCGGCGGACGTTATCGTCGGATTTCCCGGAGAGACGGAGGAGGATTTCCTCGAAACGCTCGATGTGTTGGAAAAAGTGAGGTTTGAACAGCTCTTTTCCTTCAAATACTCCCCCAGACCGGGAACGCCGGCGGCGGAATACCCCGACCAAGTTCCCGACGATGTTAAAACGGAAAGAATGCACCGTCTCCTTGAGGTTCAAAAGCGCATAATGAACGAGGAGGCTAAAAAATACGAGGGAAGGATAGTCTATCCCCTCTTTGAACGCTACAGCGACGGAAAGCTCATAGGCAGAAGCTCCGAAAACAAGTGGGTTGAGGTTAAAACCGACCGCAAAGACCTGCTAGGAAAAATTGTTCCTGTAAAGGTGAACAGGGCTTCCGTTTACGTCCTCTACGGGGATATCGTGGAAAGTTGAGTTCCTCCTTTTGGATTTCCTCCCTTTAGAATCCTTTAAAGGGAGCGGTTTCAGCCGTGGGGTGATTTTCAACCCTATACCCGATGGTATAATTAATTTTTTCGGTTAAAACCATATAAGGGAGGTTGAGAAGGTGGCGAACACCAAGAGTGCAAAAAAGGCAGCAAGGCAGAACATAAAGAGGAGATTGAGGAATAGATATCACCTCTCAAGGATGAAAACCTACATCAGGAAGTTCCGTAGAATGGTCGAAGAGGGTCGCCTCGAAGAGGCTAAGCAGTTTCTCCCCGAGGTTCAAAAAATCATCATGCACACCTGGAGCAAGGGCGTTATAACCAAACAGGAAGCCTCCCGTAGGGTTTCCAGGGTTTACACCCTTTTGAATAAGGCGCTCCAAGCCCAAAAAGAGGAGGGTTAATTTTCCCCTTGCCTTTTTCGGTATTTGGGTCTATAATTTACCCCTTAGGGTAGTCGGGGGCGTAGCTCAGTGGGAGAGCGCCTGCATGGCATGCAGGAGGTCGTGGGTTCGAATCCCACCGCCTCCACTACCTCCCTCCTAAAATAATTCCACCTTATGGAGAAATCCCTCCTTATAGCGGTTTCCCTCAACGACGAGAATTTCCGCGAAAACTTTCAAAAGGCTAAAAATCTCGGCGCCGATGCGATTGAATACCGCATAGACGGTTTCAAAAACAGAGACCTAATCCACTGCGAGGAGGTTATAAATTTCGGTTCCTCCTTTGGGTTGAAAGGTATACTCACCGTCCGCGCAAAGTGGGAGGGTGGCATAGAAGAAGTCCCCAACAGGTTGGAATACTTTTACAAACTTACCCCTTTGGTGGACTTTGTGGATATAGAACTCCGCGCGGAGGAGTTTGAAAAGGATGAAGTCCGCCGTGTGGTGAGGAATAGCGGTAAAAAACTCATATTGTCCTATCACGAATTTGAGAAAACCCCTTGCGAGGAGGATATCGAAGAAATCTTCCGAAAAATGGTCGAAGAGGGGGCGGATATCGCAAAGGTTGCCTTTAAGGCAAACAGCTATGAAGATGTGGCACGCCTGCTGTGCGTAGCCGCGCGGCAACCCATCCCGACGGTCGCCATAGCTATGGGGGATAAGGGAAAAATTTCCCGCGTAGCGGGGTTTGTATTCAATTCGGTGATAACCTACTGCGCCCTGGAAAAGGCTTTCGCTCCGGGTCAACTTACGGTTGCGGAGATGGTGGAGCTACGGAAGAAGTTTTACGGGGTTTAACTTTTCTCCTACAGGGGGTTTATATGTTTTACAGCAGTCCCGCCTGTGTTTTTTTCACTTTAAACTAATCCCCTGCGATGTCGGTTGAGATAATTCTCGCCCCCCACGCCGGTTTCTGTTTTGGTGTAGAAAGGGCTATTGAGCTGGCGGAGGAGGCGGCTAAATATACAAAAGAGGGAAAAAAGGTTTACACCTTTGGACCCCTCATCCACAACCCCCAGGAGATAGGAAGGCTTAAAAACCTCGGTATCAACGTTTTGGAGAGCGAGGAGTGGCTCGACGACAGCACCGTTTTGATACTGCGTTCCCACGGTATTCCGCCCCAAAAGGAGCGGGAGCTAAAGGCTAAGGGGGTGAAAATCATCGACGCGACCTGTCCCTACGTTAAGGCGGTTCACGGGGCGGCTCAACAGCTCGTGAGAGAAGGTTATTTCGTCGTTTTGGTGGGCGAGAAGAATCACCCCGAGGTTATCGGCACGTGGGGGTATCTCCAAGACGTAAACGGTGAGGGAATTATCGTAGAAAGGATAGAAGATTTGAAACCCGCCCTTAGCAAGACAAAGGTAGGGGTGATAGCCCAAACCACCCAAAACGAGCAGTTTTTCAAAGAGGTCGTCGGAGAGCTTGCCGTTTGGGTTAACGAGCTGAAGGTTATAAACACAATTTGCAACGCCACATCGGTAAGGCAGGAAGAGGTTAGGGAACTGGCTCCCAAAGTGGACGTGATGATAATTATCGGTGGGAAGAATAGCGGCAACACCACCCGCCTTTACAGGATAGCCAAATCGCTAAATCCCAACAGCCACCACATAGAAACCGAAGAGGAACTCAAGGAGGAGTGGTTTGAAAACGCAAAAAGGGTCGGCGTATCCGCCGGGGCATCCACCCCCAAGTGGATTATAGAGAGGGTGGTTAACCGCATTAGGGAGATAACCGAAGGTGTGAAAACCTAAAACTTGATATTAAAAATCGGTTAACCTTTTCCGTTTTTTGTGCTATATTTCTTGATTTGGAACGTCGGGGTTCCTTGGTAAGGCGGGCGCTCCGGGAAGCCTGCGCTGAAGGCGGGTAGCTCAGTTGGGAGAGCGCTGGCCTTACAAGCCGGAGGTCACGGGTTCGAGTCCCGTCCCGCCTACCATGTTATAATTAATTAAGGGAGGGTTGGAGCGGTAGTTCAGCCCGGTCAGAACGCCGGCCTGTCAAGCCGGAGGTCGCGGGTTCAAATCCCGTCCGCTCCGCCTCCCACCCATCAACCCAAAACCTCTATTAGAAACCTTCTAAAGCTATCCACCGCCGGGAGAAACCTCAGCTTAATATCGGTGTCGAGCTTGTAGAGAGACCTCAAGAGGTTTACAAGTTTTTTTTCGTCCCAAAGTTGGAGCCAATTCTTAAACTGTGCTACCTGAAAGGGGTAGTAAAGCCCTATCTCCCGCGCAAAGGTTTCCAATTTTTCGCCATTTTTGACCCTTTCGTGGGAGAGGAGCAATTTATTTGCCGTCGAAAGGATTAATCCCTGGAGTTGCAACACCAAGGTGGTTTGCTCGTAGGAGGTGAGACCCTCCAAGAGGTGTCTAAAAACCTTTAGGGACTCCGAAAGGTCTCCCGCGAAAAAGACCCTCTGAAGGTCGAAGGGGGTATAACTCCTACTGCCGAAGGTTAAAGCCTTTACCTCCTCGAGGGTTAATGTTTTCCTATCGGCGGCGTAAGTTATAAGCTTTTCGAGTTCGTTTTTTAGCATTACGAGGTCGGTAAAGTTTTCCAGCAGGTATTCTATCACCTCTTTTGGGACTTCGATACCCTCCTTTTGAAACTTCTTCCTTATCAGGGCGGCTATTTGATTTCGGTTTAAACTTTTCGCGGTGAAAACGGCTTTTGCCACCCCTTTAAGGGTTTTATAGGGTTCCCTATTCCAATCGGACTTTTTTAGGTCGAAGGTAATCGAAAACACCAAGAGGTTCGATATATCCCTTTGGAGCAACCTAACGAGTTTCTCCTTCTGCTTCTTCCTCAGTTTGGAGAGGAACTTTTCAGCCTGCCAGAGGACGTTTATAGCCCTTCCCCCTCCCGAAAAGAGGGTTCTTTCCCCCATTAGCTCCACGAGTTTGTCGAGGTCTACATCCTCCCCGTGGTAGAGGTTGTAATTACCCACCTCCTTTTTGAGTTTTTGGAGAAAAAACTTGTGGAGGTATTCCTCTGCTCCGTAAACTACGATGATACCCTTTTGGAGGTCGAGCTTCTTTTTCGAAAGTTGGGTTATAGGAATCTCCTCTACCATCGGTAGGTCTTATTATTTAGTTTTCCCCATGGGGGAGAGGGATTGCCCTTTTTGCCAAATAGGGGAGGAACAAATCCTCTTTAAAAACGACCTCTGCTTTGCGATATTCGACAAATACCCCGTTAGTAGGGGACACATTTTGATAATCCCCTTTAGGCATTTTGCCTCCTACTTCGACGCCACAAGGGAGGAGAAGCTCGCCATTTTGGAGCTTATCGACCGCGCAAAGGAATTTCTCGATAGGGAGTTTAAACCGGACGGCTACAACATAGGCGTAAACGTGGGGAAGGCGGCGGGACAGACCATTATGCACCTCCACATACACGTAATTCCCCGCTACGCGGGGGACACCGAAGACCCAACGGGTGGGGTTAGAAACGTTATCCCCGAAAGGGGGAATTACAGAAGGTTTCTGCAAAAGGAGGGGAATTAATCCTTTTTATCCCCCTCTTGAGACTTCTCTCGCTCCTCTTGGCGAACCTTTTCGACCAAATCCCTCAGGGCGTATTTGAGTTTATCCAACCCCTCACCGGTTAGGGCGCTTATTTCGAACACCGGAAGGTTGTACTTTTCTTTAAAGACCCTCTTTAGGTCTTCCAGGTATTTTTTGTCGCTTAAGGCGTCTATTTTGTTTAAAACTACCACCTGGGGTTTTTCGAGGAGTTTCGGGGAATACCTGCGGAGTTCCTCCCTCAAGGTTTCGAATGCCTCTAAGGGGTCTCTCTCCCTGAAGTCGCTCACATCGAGGACAAATGCCAAAACTTTAGTCCTCTCGATGTGTCTCAAAAATTCGTGTCCCAGACCTTTGCCCTTGTGCGCGCCCTCTATAAGTCCGGGGATGTCGGCTATCACGTAGGAGCTAAAATCGTCGAAACCGACCACCCCGAGGTTGGGCTTCCTCGTCGTGAAGGGGTAGGGTGCGACCTCCGCCTTGGCGTTGGATAGGCGGTTTATGAGGGTCGATTTACCGGCGTTGGGAAAGCCCACCAGACCGACGTCGGCTATCGATTTGAGTTCGAGAATAACCCATTTCTCTTCGCCCTTCTTACCTTTGGTGGCGAAGCGGGGCGCCTGGCGGGTCGGCGTGGCGAAGTGGGCGTTTCCCAATCCACCTTTGCCGCCGCGCGCTATAACCGCCCTCTGCCCGTCTTTGGTTAGGTCGGCGATGACCTCGCCGGTTTCGGCGTCCTTTACCACAGTTCCGATGGGAACCTCCACTACGAGGTCTTTGCCGTGCCTGCCGTGCTTTTTCTTACCCCCTCCGGGCTTTCCGTTTTCCGCCCTAAGGTGTTTTTGAAATTTGAGGTCATAGAGGGTGTGCTTATTTTTAGTGGCTACAAATATAACATCGCCCCCTTTGCCGCCGTCGCCACCGGCGGGTCCCCCCCGGGGGCGGAATTTCTCCCTCAAAAAGGCGACGGCTCCATCTCCGCCGTCACCGGCTTTGATGTAGAGCTTTACCTTATCCACAAATTCCATAGCAAGGAATAAAAAATTTTTTGCACCCCTCAACGGAGACAAGGGGGGAAACTCATAAGGTGGAGCTCAAATATAGACATCCAGGTCGGGGTTTTCCAAAACAACAGCCCCTTTTGAGGGGTCAAAGTGCAGAGATAGAGCCTTTAAAAGGACTCCCCTCTCCTTTGCCTCCTTTAGGAGTTTGCAAATTTCCTTATCCCCTTCGCAGTAAGGTTTAAAACCCCTCACCTTCGGAAGGGCGCAGATAAAGAGAACCCCGCTTTTGTCGGCTATCTCTATCAGCTCCCTTAGGTGTTTTCTTCCCCTTTCGGTGGGGCAGTCGGGATACATTCCAAACCCCTCGGGTGAGCGCATGGCGGCGCTCTTTACCTCCAAATAGAGGGGTTTACCCCTTTCGTCCTCAAAGAGGTAATCGATTAGAGAATTTCCCCCGAGGGGTGCGTTTCTTTTTAAAAGTTTCCACTCTTTGGGGTGGAGCCAATTTAAAAACCCCTTTCGGAATGCCTCTTCAAAAGCCCTCATTTGGAGTGAGGTGTCTATAACGGCGAAGCCGAATTCATCTTCGACCGCAAAGAGTCGGCAGTCGGTTTTTCCACCCCTCTTTGGAAGGCAGAAAGCTCTTTTCCCCTTTACGAGGAACTCCCTTAGCCTACCCGTGTTGGTGTTGTGAGCCCTCAAAAGGGTTTTCTCCCTTTTAACCAAGACCACAAAGCGGTTTAATCTCTTGACTATTTCGACCTCCAAGGGGCTATTGAGTTTTAGAAGTTCCATTAAGGGGAAAGAAATGTTTTATCCCTCCCTGCTTTCGGTGTAATCCCTTATATGCCTCAAAAAATCGGAAATCGATAGGACTATGAGAACCAAACCGGCTATACCGAAGGCGATTTTTACGCTAAGTCCGAAGAAGTAATCGGGGGCTAGCACTATGAGGGTTAGGATTACCAGCGCCGATAGGAATATGTAGGCGTCCTCTATGCTGAAGTGGAGGAAGCCCCTCTTTATAAACTTCCAAGTCTTTTCGCCCAGCATAAAGACGCTGAGCACCCCGAGGATGACCTGCAACGCCCTTCCGAAGGTAGCCTCGGGAAGTAAAAGAACGCTCAAAAGAAGGGTTGCACCTATTACGAAGTTGACCGTCGCGTGGATTTGGCTTTTTAAAAATTCCCATACCGATGTTCTACCACTTTGAGGAGACATGACAAGATTTTAAGGTAAGACCGAAAAGGGGATTTTCAACATACCGTATATAACCTTATTAGGTTTAGATTATCTTAGTGATTACTAACCAAGGAGTGGAAAGATGGAAAAGGTTTTGGTATTGGGCGGAGGAATAGGGGGCGTCGAAACCGCCTTTGCCCACTCGGCAAAAGCCTTCGATGTGGAGCTGATATCGGATAGGGACTACCTTTGGATTTATCCGATATCCATTTGGATACCCACAAAGGAGATAACCCCCGAGGAGTGCAAACTCCCTTTGGAGGAAATCGCGAAAAGGAACAACTTCAAATTTACCAAAGCCAAGGTTAAGGAAATCCGTTCGAAGGAGAAGAAGGTCGTTGTCGAATACAACGACGGGAGAACGGAGGAGAAAACTTACGACCGCCTCGTGGTGGCTATGGGTGGGGTGAAGAAAAAACACCCCGGTTTGGAGCATACGCTTTCCACCTGCGGTTCCCCCGAGGAGGCTGTAAAGATAAGAGACCGCTATTGGGAGCTTATCGATAGGGGTGGCGGAACCATCGCCTTCGGCTT
>JALVTI010000086.1 GCA_027035985.1 Aquificales bacterium
TAAGCCTTAATACTGTTTTCGTCCTCGCTCTCGAGAAGCTCCGCCAAAGATAGGGGTAGCTGTTTGTCCTCCAGCTCCATTTCAAGTGGGAAATATTAGCACACCGCAGGGGGTTTTTTGTCAACACCTTCCCCCTTTGGGAGTTTTTATTAAGACGAGACCTTTGGAGGTGTCTTAAAGACTTTCGACCGCCGAGAGGTATTAAAGGGGTCTGCGAACCTTTTAAGGAAAAATTTTGGTGTTTTCCCAAAAGGGCTTTTTTGGAGGTTTTCCTTTAAAGGGTTCTTAAAACTTCCTTCCAATACGGGGTGCGGTTAAAGGATTTCTCCTTTCGGTGTGGGTAGGCGTTTTTTCTTCCAAAGGGCGAGGGTTTTTAAAGTTTCCCTCCTCGGATTTTAACAACTTTTGTTTACCTTTATAAGGTCAGACTCAAGATTTAATGACAAGTTGAGGATTGAAAATTGGCAAAAACCTTTTGCAGGATTGGCTTCTATCTTAGAGTTCCAACGAAAAGTCACACCCCGGGATATTAATGTCCACTTAGGGTTGACCGGAAAATTCAATTTTTGCTTGACCTTTTAAGGTTGGTTTGATATTCTTTAAACCCAGGCGATGGTTGGGTTCTTTGGCAACTTAATAAGGTCGGACTCAAGTTGGTTTTTATGTCCCTATAAGGGATTGAACTTCATCTTTTTTCCCACAGGGCGAATTCCAAGGAGATTATTAGCTCTCTCTAATGGGATTAGACCCACCTTTAACCTCCCTTTAACGGGATTTTCGTTGTTTTTATATCCCTGCAAAGGTTTATCACCAATTTTTTACTTTCACTTTGGAGGATTAAAACGGTTTTTTTTCTACCCTACAAAGGCTAAATTTCTAAAAACAATCCCTTATAAGGGGACTAACTTAGAGAATTACCTTCAAAGTGCTAAAACAAGGCTCCTATATCGGTTTGGAAATATTCAATAAAAATCCCACAAGGTGGCTTAAAACACCTTAAAGCTTTCAATCCCCCAAAAGGACTTTTTGAAGATTTGACCCTCTAAAGGTTGGAATTTTTTTCGACCTCCTAAGGGTGGGTTGAAGGGGAAAAACCGAAAGGGGGGAAGGTTTTAGTCCTCCAACGTCGAGAGGTCTCCCACTTCCAGACCCAATTCCTTCGCCCTTAGGAGGGTCTCATTATCTTTCCGCTTCGGGTTTTGGGAAGTTTTTCGACGAACTCTATCTCTTCGGGCACGGCTATGGCGCCAAGTATTTCCCTCACCTTTTGTCGTATCGATTTTTTCAGTTCCTCCGAAGGTCCCACACCCAACTTCAGAACAACAAAGGCTTTTATTCTCTGTCCCTTTATCTCGTCCGGTTTGCCGATGACCGCCGCCTCGGCGACCGCGGGGTGTTCCACGAGGGCGCTTTCGACCTCCGCCGTTCCAATCCTGTGTCCGGCAACGTTGAGAACGTCGTCGGCACGCCCCAAAATCATGATGTAGCCCTCTTCGTCCTTGGTGGCGAGGTCTTCGGGGCAGTAGTAGCCGGGGACTATGTTCCAATACTTTTCGTAACGCTCGGGGTTTTTCCAGACGGTGCGGAGCATGGCAGGCCAGGGGGTTTTTATAACCAGCAGGCCCACGTGGTTGGGCAGTAAGGGCTTACCGTCTTTATCCACCACGTCAACCTCTACGGTGAAAAAGGGTTTCCCGGCGTAGCCGGGCTTTGCCTTCATATGGGGGAAGGTCAGTATCATGTGCATACCGGTTTCGGTCTGCCACCAGGTGTCGACGACGGGGCATTTCTCGCCGCCTATAACCCTGTAATACCACTCCCATGCCTCGGGGTTTATCGGCTCCCCGACCGAAC
>JALVTI010000087.1 GCA_027035985.1 Aquificales bacterium
AGGAGGATTTTGGAATCGTTTTTCTCCAAAAGGGGTTTCAAATTAAATTCACTTCCGTTGCCCGGCATAGGTTTCTATTTTCCCCTTGAGAGGATTTATTTTTAGACATAACCATTTAGGGAACCGGAAAAGATTACCACCAGAGGGAAAAACTCACCACTCCCTTTAAGGATTGCAAACCCGATAAAAACCTCTTTAGGGAACCCCAAATAATATTCCCCTTGATGGTTTCGAATAGGGAACTTTTCGAGGAGGCTAAAAGATATCTCCCCGGAGGTGTTAACTCGCCCGTTAGGGCTTTTAAGGCTGTCGAAGGCGAACCGATAATAGTCCGAAAAGGGGAAGGTGCCTATATAGAGGATGTGGAGGGAAATAGGTATATCGACTTTTTGATGTCGTGGGGTCCCCTAATTTTGGGACACGCCCACCCCGAGGTTGTAAGCGCTGTAAGGGAAGCGGTTGAAAACGGTCTCTCCTTTGGACTCACCAATCCCTACGAGGTAGAGCTCGGCAAAGAGGTGGTCGCCGCCGTTCCCTCTGCGGACAGGGTGCGCTTCGTAAACAGCGGAACGGAAGCGGTTATGTCCGCCATCAGACTCGCGAGGGGCGTAACGGGACGCAAATATATAGTCAAATTCGACGGCTGCTATCACGGACACTACGATAGCGTTTTGGTTAGCGCTGGCTCCGGGGTTGCCACCCTCGCCATTCCGGGAACGCCGGGCATTCCCGAGGAGATAGCCAAGCTCACCTACGTTTTGCCCTACAACGATATCGAGGCGGTCGAAAAACTCTTTGAGGAGAGGGGTGAGGAAATCGCCTGCGTTATCGTCGAACCGGTTGCCGGAAATATGGGGGTTGTTCCGCCGAAGGCGGAATTTTTGGAAAAGTTGAGAGAGATAACCCGAAAATACGGCGCACTTTTGATTTTCGACGAGGTGATAACCGGCTTTAGGCTCTCCTACGGGGGTGCGCAGAAATATTTCGGTATAGAACCCGACCTCACCACTTTGGGGAAGGTGATAGGGGGCGGTATGCCGGTGGGGGCTTACGCGGGTAACGAGAGCTACATGTCCCAAATAGCCCCGGAGGGGAATATCTACCAGGCGGGAACCCTGTCGGGTAATCCGGTCGCCATGGCGGCAGGGTTGGCTACCTTAAGGGTTTTAAAAGAGACCAACCCTTACGGGGAATTGGAGAAAAAGACCGACCGCTTTGCGGGGGAGATATCGAAACTCCTAACCCAAAAGGGTATAGAACACACCGTTAACCGTGTGGGGTCTATGCTTACCGTATTTTTCACCGATGGGAAGGTCGAAAGTTATGAAGACGCCAAGAGGAGCGATTTGAAACTCTTTGCGAGGTTCTTTAAAGCTTTACTCAAAAACGGGGTGTTGATACCTCCATCCCAATTCGAGGCGTGGTTTTTGAGCACCGCCCACTCGGAGGAGATTTTAAACGAAGCCTTGGAAAGGATTGAAAGGGGAATAAAAGAACTTTAAACGGTTTGTTCTTCGTTAGTTTCCTCGGTGGAAAGTTCTTCCTCTTCCTTTTCTCCACTAATATAGGCTTCCAATTCAGCCACGGTAGCTTCCTGAAGTTTTTCTTCGAGAATTCCCTTAATAAGTCTGTTTAGTTTCCTATCGTCACCCATCGCTATACCGTTTAGGATGCTATAAAGCCTTTTAGGTAGGGATAGGCTTACCTTTTTATATCTGGGACCGCCTTTCCTTCTTCCTCTTCTTGCCATTTTTTTACCTCCTTTTTATGGAAAAATTATGCCGAACTTTCCTTTTTTTGCAAT
>JALVTI010000088.1 GCA_027035985.1 Aquificales bacterium
GTTGATTATGATATTATTGATGTTCAAGTAAAAGTTGGAAACACCTTATAGAAATATCCTTCAATAAATAAAAGAGGAAAAAACAAGGATATTCATTAAATTTTCCCTTTCTTCCTAAGTTCATACAAACCTAACGTTCCAAAAAATAGAGCGATAAAAAGCATAAAAATCGTTAAATAAATTAAAAGCGTTTCTAAGTCAATCATTACAATCCCACTTATTTGTTAATTTATTACCTATCCAAATAAAGGAAAATCCTAATGTTAGACCTATAAAGGTTGTTAGTAATCCTATACCTACCAACTTTTTGGATAAAGAGCCTTTCACAAATGGTTGAATGATTAAAGAACCTACAATTAGTAGGGAAACATTGAAGAATCTTTCCCCTAGCTCTGTATTTTTATAATATGAGATTCTATGGAAACTATAGATTTAACAATAACCTTTAAAATTGATAGACCTTTAGATATTAGATTTTTCTCGGCATTCCACTATTATTTTAAAGCATACTTAAGTTATTTATTAACTCAAAAGGATAAGGATATTATAAAGAAAACAGCTGAAGAACTAGCTATTCACATTAATTCCTATGAAAATCTAAATTTAGCACATTTAACAATGTTAGTTCAGGAGAAATTTGGTCAAAACATAAATTTCTATCCTTTCTATCCTTCTGGTTTTATGTTTAGTTTTTTTAAAATGAAAAATCCAGAAGTTTTAATTAAAACATGTTATACAAGTTCAATAGAAGAACACATTCAGATAATTTTCGAGAAAAATATAGGAACTTTTTTAAAAGGTTTAGTTTTAATAGCATTAGGAACAATTTGTCACAAGTTAATAAAGCATGAACTTATAAGTTTCGAATTATGTGCTTTGGTTTACTTAAATTTAAAGTAAATGAATAATAAATTTTTAGGACTTCTCTACGAGTCCCTTTTCAACGTCGGACTTTTAAAGGTTCTAAAAGAAAACCTTAATTTCTACCCCTATTGGTTGAAGAAATTTGAAAATTATCCCCTTATAGGTTATGCGTTAAACATATTTTCCGGTTCGAGGATTACAGAACTTTTTAAACAATCCCTTTCGCGGATTTTGTTTACCTACTTCACCCAGGGGTATACCTTTGGAAAGAAACTTTTGGAGGACTTAAAGGATTTCTCCTCATCGGTGTTTTTCTACTACGGAAAACCTATCCCCGTTGAGGACGACAAAGACTTTTTCCTCCAGAGGTTTGGGGAAAAGTTTGGCAACCTTTCGGAGGAATTCGTTAGAGATGAAAAGGGTTCTCTCCTACACGCGGATTTAGTCTTGCACTTTACCATCAAGGGGAAATTGCACTATATAACGGTTGCGGATTTGAGTTTATACGGCGCAAACAAGCTTTTTGGGGGATACGACCTATTAAACTCCCCCGACCTATACCAGAGCGGTTTAACCAAAATCTACAGCACAGACCTTAAAGGTGTAGCCCAAGGTTATCTTTTCAAACCGATAAACCTAAAGGGTGGGGGGAATTTTAAAGAGCTTCTAAACAAGTTGTTGGAATTAAAAACCGAAGACCCCGAAAGGTTAAGGGAATTTTTCCAACTTTTGGAGTGGAAGAATAGAGAGGTCGCAAAACTCGTTCAGGCGAGCTCCTACGCGGGGGAGTATTTAAAACTTCTCCTCCAAAAGGGGATAATCGACGAAAAAACTCCCGTAGTGCTCAGGGTGTTCGGTATAACACTCCACAAGGTTGCGCAGATAAGTTTTTCCCCAAAGGTGGAACTAAGGGGAGTTTTAAACCTCTTGGGGAAA
>JALVTI010000089.1 GCA_027035985.1 Aquificales bacterium
CTTCTGTTTCACGTATTTGTCAACCCCTCCGAGGGATTTGACGTATTTTTTAGCCTTTGCGCGGGACATTACCCTTCCCGCCCCGTGGCAGGAGGTTCCAAAGCTCTTTTCCATAGATGCCGGTTGTCCCACCAGTAGGTAGGAGTATCTACCCATATCGCCGGGGATTATCACCAGTTGCCCGTAGGGGCGGTAGACGGGAGGCACCTCGGGGTGGTTGGGCGGGAAGGCGCGGGTTGCACCCTTTCGGTGAACCAGAACGGTTTTCTCCTTACCACCCACCTTGTGGGCTTCCAGTTTTCCGATATTGTGGGCGTGGTCGTAAACGACTCGGTAACCTATGCCGTCTATGTCGGTTCCCAAAACCTTGGCTATCGAGGAGGCGCTTATCCAGCCCAATATCTGGCGGTTTGCAAAGGCGTAATTTGCCGCCGCATTCATAGCCCCCCAATACCTCTGCCCTTCGGGGGAATTTAGGGGCATGCAAGCCAACTCGGGGTCGGGTAGGTTTATCCGATACTTTTGGGAAGCCCGAAGGGCGACCTTTATGTAGTCGGTGGCAACCTGGTGACCCAACCCCCTCGAACCGCTGTGAACCATTATCGCGACCTGACCTTTGAAAAAGCCAAGCGCCTTAGCGATTTCCGGCTCGTAAATCTCCTCCACCTCTTGGACTTCAACAAAGTGGTTTCCGCTTCCCACCGTTCCCAGTTCGTCGCTACCCCTCTCGTAGGCTTCGTTTGAAACCGCATCTGGGTCGGCAAAGGGCAGTTGTCCGAAACTCTCTATGTGTTCCAAATCCTCCTTTTTACCATACCCGCGGGAGATAGCCCACTTTGCACCCAATCGGAGGACTTCCTTCATTTTGGACTTTGAGAGTTTTATCTTCGAAGTGGAGCCCACACCCGCGGGAACGTTCAATAAAAGAGCCCTCATTATGGAGTCGAGATGTTTCTTTACGTCCTTACTTTGGAGATTTGTCGCTATTAGTCTAATCCCACAATTGATATCGTAGCCGATTGCTCCGGGGGAGATAATCCCGCCTTCGGCGGGGTCTGTTGCCATTACCCCACCTATCGGGAAGCCGTATCCCACGTGAACGTCGGGCATAACGACGACCGGTTCGACTACACCGGGCAAGGTGGAGGCGTTAACAGCCTGCTGAATTGCGTCCTCTTCCAGAAGCTCGTAAAGGGTATCGTTTAAAAAGAACTTAACCTCCCTTTGGTCTCGCCTTACCGTTCCTTTTGGAAGGATATACTCGTATTTTCCCACCCTTTGGAGTTTCTCTTTTAGACCCATCGAGAGGAGAAAGATAGGAAGTTTGCCCCTCAACGGGTTTGATAAAAATAACTCCTTTAAATAGGGAGCGGAGAAAAATTTTTGAAAAAAGAGAAGGTGAACAAAAGTTGTTTTACTTCTTGAGGAGATTAACCGCAAACTCCTTGTTGTTGTAGAGCTCTATCGAATAGTTGTCCCAAAAAACGCAGGTTCCAATGACGATGAACTCGCCACCGGAAGGGTGCTTGTAAACCGCTCCCAAAACGGGTTTGAAACCTTTGTTGGACTTTGCGGTTTCTTCGCCTTCGATAACCACCTCGGTGTTTTCGCCTTCGAGGCTTACGGAGGGGGTGCAGGCGAGCATCAACTTTTCCACACCGTCGTTGTATTGGTAAACCTTCGAAGTAACGACAAAGTAGGCATCCCCTTTGTGGTTGTTGACCTCATCGGTAACCTCGTCGGGGTTCATCCTTAGTCCAAAGGCGGTTGCGAGGGTGTTAACGGTGTCGGCGATATTGTCCTCGTTTTTGTAATACCCGAGGATTATCACCCTCTTGCCGCTTTCGACGAGTTTCTTAACGTCCTCAACCTCTTTTTCGTTAAAGGGTATTTCGGGGTAGTTGAAGACTATAACGTCGTATTCGGGGAGTTTAGACCAATCGGTAACCTCGTCGACCTCTATGCCGTTTTCCTTGCAAACCTTCTGCAGGATGGAAAAGTAGTAGTAGTCGGTAATGGTAAACTCCTGGTGGGTGTAATCCCATGCAACTCTTGTCATTTCCAACCTCCTTTTAAGGGTTTTATAGGGTTAAAAACCTCTGAAGGGTTTTTGAAGCATAAAGGAACCTTTAAAGGGATAGAAGATAACAAACCTCAAACGGTCATGATTTCCTTCTCTTTAGCCTCCACAAGTTCGTTAACCGTCTGAACGTATTTGTCGGTGAGTTTTTGAAGGCGGTCGAGAAGCCTCCTAATTTCGTCCTCGCTAACGCCCTCGAGGTCTTCGAGCTTGTCCTTAGCCTCACGGCGGACGTTCCTTATGGCAACCCTCGCCTCTTCCGCCAGGCGGTGGAGGAGTCTAATGAGCTCTTTCCTCCTCTCCTCGGTTAGAGGGGGGAGGGTTATCCTGATGATATTGCCCTGCACGGTGGGGTTGAGATTTAAAAACTCCCTAATAGCCTTCTCTATCTCGGAGACGGCGTTTTGGTCCCAAGGCTGTATCACTATCTGGTTGGGCTCGGGAACCATAACGCTGGCAATCTGTTTAATCGGCATTTTGGAGCCGTAATATTCGACCTTGATATCCTCGACCAATTTGGTGGAAGCCCTACCGGTTCTAAAACCGGCTATCTCGTTTTTGAAGTATTCGACCGCCTTTTTCATGGATATTTCGGCTTCCTTGAATATCGCCTCAACGTCGGGTGTTGTCATCTCTCAACCTCCTTGAGTGTGTGGGTTTTAAATAGCTTTACACCTATAAATGTATAGTATGTAAGCCAAAAGGTGGCTATTACCGAAAAGAGACCCACCGTGAAGTGGATGAACTTCACCAATCCCGCCAAAAGGGTCAAAAGCATAAAACCCCACAGTAGGAGTAAGGTTTTTATCCCCCAAGGGGTGGTGTAGAGTTCCTTTACCCTCTTTAGGTTCTCCACAAAACCCCTCCAATCGGTGGAGGCGAAGAGGGGAATATATACCCCGTGGAGGATAAGGGATAGAACCAAAGCCCAGAGGGGGGTAAAGAGCAAGATGCCTTCCACCGAAAGGTGGAACTTGTAAACAAGGGTGTTGTAAACGATATAGGAGGCTATTCCTTCGAGGAAAAAGAGGAGATAGAGAATTACCGCGGCTACAAATCCCCAACGGGCGAAGCGCTTTATATCTTCGAGTATATTTTCGATAGAGCCGTGGAGACCCACCAGGTATAGGGTGGCTATAAACCAACCGGCAATAACCCCGATAACGGGTGCGAACATGAAGAGCAGGGTGTAGTTTCCGAGGATTATGAGAAATACGACGGGATTGTCGAATAGGAACTTAAAGCTCTCCTTAAAAGCCTCCTTCCACATCAAGGGGAAAATTATCCCGTTCCCCTATAAAAGGAGGAAAATTTAAAGTTCCCAACAACTTTTGGTTGTTATTTTTCCTCAACTTTTGAAGGTCAAAAACCTACCTTTAAAACCTTATGGAGGAAAGGGAAAAGAGGGAACCTCAAGAAGGGGGACAGGAACAAGCCTTCTACGATTGGCGTAAGAAATTCGACGAGGGCGTAAAGCGAGACCTAAAGGACTACTTCCAGGAGAGGGACTACGTTGTTATGGCGGTTCCCAAGGAGGAGCCGCTGCGCGTTTGGGCTGTGAGGGCTACCAATACGGCGCGCACCGCCCAAAGAATTCACAACCTATCGCCCATGGCGGCGGCGGTGGTCGGAAGGGCGATAGTGGGCGCGATACTTCTTAGCTCCCTGATAAAGCACGGCACCGACCAAAAGGTGGGCTTGAAGATAGAGGGAGACGGACCCATCGGTTACGTATACGTGGAGGTTGACGGCAAGGGAAGGGTTAGGTGCCTCGTCAAGAACCCCGATGTCCCGCTCTTTACCAAGGAGGTCGGCGGCAGGACTAAACTCGACATAGCCAAGGCTATCGGAAACGGAACCCTAACGGTGATAAAAGACCTCGGAATGGGAAAACCCTACGTGGGTGTCGTTCCCCTTGTAAGCGGTGAGATAGCGGAGGATATAGCCTACTACCTCGCCCAGTCGGAGCAGATACCCTCCGCGGTGGGTATAGGTGTGAAACTCGACGAGAACGGGCAAATCAAGGTCTCCGGCGGTTGGATGGTTCAGGAGATGGGAGGAACCTCCGAAAAGGCGCTAAAGGTTATAGAGGAAGCCGTCAAAAAACTACCGCCCGTCAGCGACCTGCTCGAGCAGGGCAAACGTCCCGAGGATATCGCCCTGATGATAATTCCGGAAGAGCTAAACCCCCACCTGCTGGGGCTCAAGGAAATCGAATACTACTGCCCCTGCGACGAGGAGATGGTTAAAGGGGTTGTCGCCGGTCTCCCCCAAGAGGAGGTTGACGAGATTTTCAAAGAGAACGAATACCTCGAGGTCAAATGCCACTTTTGCGGAAAAATCTACCGCTACACCAAAGAGGAGGTCGAAAAGATAAAGGAGGAAGCCCAAAAGGAGGAGGAAAATAAACAACCCTCCGAAGGGAAAGAAGAACAAAAAAACTCCGAAGGTGAAAACGACAAAAAAGACCAAGAGGGGAAATCTAAGGGATAGGAAGAAACCCCTCGGCGGTTTTCAGCTCCTCCTTTAACCTCTCCACGTCCACGCCAAAGAGCGTTCCCTTATAGGGTTCGAGATTTTTTAAGGCGAGCTCCCTCATATGGGTGTAGCCCTTTAAATTTCCCCCCTCGAGGTGCATATTCGCTATCGCAACCTGAATGAGGGCCTGGAGAAATTTCCTATACTCCTCCCTGTAGTTGAGCCAATACTTTTCAACCACCTCGTGGGCTTCGAAGTAATAACCGAGCCCGTTGAGGGTTTTACCCAAAAAGACCACCTTTTCCACACCATCGGCGGGAATAAATTCGCAGTAGTCCCTTATAAAGGTCTCGTAGAAGTTTACCCTCTCCACCTTGTAGGGTTCAAAATCCTCGGGAACCTCCGCCGAAAGGTAAGTTTCCCTAAACCTCTCCTCCCCCGTTAGGAGGTAGTCGCAAAAGGCTTTCCCCAAGAGGTTCCTAACGTCCACAAAACGCATAGAGGTTAAGAGCTTATAGACCCCTCGGAGGGGTCTTTTATGTCCTTTCTCCTTTAAAAGGTTTTTCGAAAAGGGAACAATCTCCCAAAGATGGCAAAGAGGAAGATAATCTCACCCACGGTGGAGAGGAGGTTAAGGGGAGACCTACCGCCGAACCAAAAGTTTATAAAGGCGCCGATAGTGTACGACATAGTTTCCGACATCCCCGACTGGGATATGGAGAGATACCGCTTCCGCGTTTGGGGAGAGGTTGAAAACCCTTTGGAACTCACCTATTGGGAGCTTTTAAATTCCTTTGAACCGGTGGAGTTGATAACCGACTTTCACTGCGTCACCAAGTGGAGCGTTCCCGATATGGTATGGGAGGGTATCCAAACAAGGGAGATAATGGAAAGGGTAAGACCCAAAGAGGGTGCCAAATGGGTAACCGTCCACTGTTTGGAGGGATATACGACAACCTGCCCTTTGGAGTATCTGTTTAAAGAGGACACCATTTGGGCTTACAAAATGTATGGCAAACCCCTACCCAAAAGGCACGGCTACCCCCTCAGGCTGGTCGTTCCCCAGCTCTACGCCTGGAAGAGTGCCAAATACGTTTGGGGTTTAGAGATAACAAGCGAACCCAAACCCGGCTTTTGGGAGGAACGCGGCTATCACATTGTCGGTGACCCTTGGAGAGAGGAGAGGTTTGGGTGAGGTTTTGGAGAAATTCTTTAACTTTTCGGGGAAATTTTAAATATTTTCTTTCCTTTCAGGGTTAGTCTTATTTTTTCTTTAATCGTGTAAGGTTGCTTTAAGAGGGAAAATCCATTAGTGGGATTTTTATAGATTTGCTTTTAGTTAAAAATTAAAAAGGCATTATAACTTTGATTTCATCAATACCACCATTTTTAAATTTCTGTAGTTCTTTAAGCATATTACTCAAAGCCCGTGCAGTTTTTGCAAATTGTGAGGGATTCCTAGCCTTTGATAAATCTAATAAATAAATTTTTCGACGGTTTTTAATAAGATTAGTATCTATACATTCTTTATCTACATACCAAATAAAAAATACTAAACTTCCCCACATCTTTTTAACGTTTTCCCTTACTTGCTTTGTATACTCTTTAGGCTTTAATAAATCCTTAACACTTAAATCGGTTTCCTCTCTAAATAAAATAGCATCGTTAGTAATTTCTAAAAAATCGCAGCGGCTAATGGTAATTCCGTTATTTAGCTCCTTACTGAATATATCTGCAATTTCTTCAAAATTAAATCTCATAACCAAACAACTCCTTTAAAATATTTAAATAAGTCCCATTCAATGGAGTTGTGTCTATTAAATTTTCTTTATCGGCTCTAATACTTTCATATTTTGCTCCTTCGGGTGTTAAAAATCCTATCCAAACATCAGCAGTTTTATTTTTCCTCTTTAAGTATTTGTTATAACTCTCTACTAAATAATCTGAATGGGTAGCTATAAAAACTTTTCTATTTTGAGAAATTAAATCTATAAATTCCACCAATAGGTCTATCCACTGAGGATGTAGATTTACTTCTGGTTCATCTAACAGTAGAAAATCCCCTATAAGGTCATACTTAAAAATTAGGTATAACCATGCCAAAGATTTCAGACCCGAAGCGGTTTTTTCTATTCCATAGATTTTTCCCTTTTCTTTAATAAAGATTCTTTCCTTTTGAATGAAATAGGAGACACCAAAAGTCTTTTCAAATTTTTGGATAATTTTTTTGTTTTCCTCCGATATTTCCATATCTTCAGAAGCTACTATAAATAAATCCTCTAAAAGGTCTGTAATGGCATGAGAAACCAATTTCCAAGTTGGATAATACTTTTTTAAAGCCCAAATACCCTTGTAATAATCCCCTAAACCTGCGGGAGCTATATAAATAGGAGCTTTTTCTATACTAGGACTTTTTAAATTTTTAACCTTTAGAAGGTCTTTTTTATCCTTAAAGATTTCCCATTTAAGAATTGTTTTATAGTCATTTTGGTGGAAACATAAGGAAATTTTAGCTTCTTTAGAGCTCCAAGAAATTAAATCTTTTACAGTTTTGACCAAAAAAACATTTTTTATTTTCCTAGAAAAAACTGATTTCAAGCTTTCTTTTTTGTCTTTAGTTTGCTTCCACAAAGACCATAGATAGGAATAAAGAAAGTATAAGATTTGTGTTTTACCCGCCCGGTTAGGAGCCAATATAAAAATAACATTTGAAGAAGATGAAAGCTTTGCCTCTTTAATAGAAAGAAAATTTTCCAACTTTAATTGTAGTTCCATACCTAAAATTAAATAATAATTACTGAAGCAGTGGTAAAGAATTTCTACTTCTGAAATCTCATTAACCCTTCCCCTCTAACCTCTCCAATAAATCTTCTATCCCTTAAAGGGTTTTATACCAACATTAAAACTTCTAATGTCCTCCCTTCTACCCCACCTAAAGGTGGTATTCCCGAACGGCAGGAGTGAGATATACCTATTGGAGGAGGAGATAGATTTCGACCCCGTGGGGTATAGGGTTCTCGTTCCCCTTAAGGGGAGTGGAAAGGGTGCAACCGCCGTTGTGGTTAAGAAGTTTCTCGCAAAACCCTCGGAGGAAACTCCACTAATAGACTCATTCCCCGACAGGTGTCCAATAATAAACCCACCCGCCTTGGAGGTTTTGAGGAATAACCTCCTCGAGTATCTAACCACCTTGG
>JALVTI010000090.1 GCA_027035985.1 Aquificales bacterium
TGGAAGGAAAAAGCTTCACCCAAAAAATGTATTGGGAACAATTTATAACCACCGTTGCGGAAAAACTTTCGGAAAGAGACCCCTTAAAGTTTGAAAAAATGTTAAAGGCGTATATTGAACAAAAAAAAGGGATAAGGGCTTACCCATAAACCTTAATTATGTTGTAAAAGGTATCCCGCTCCGCGGGAATTTTTCCCGCGTCTCTAATGAGGTTTATAAGGCGTTCTTTGGCGTGTCCGAGGGCGGCTTTCGTTCCGGCGGCGTGGACTATACGCTCTTCCAAGATAGTCCCATCGATATCGTCGGCACCGTAGTTTAAGGCTAGCTGTGCCACCCTTTCACCCAGGGTTACCCAGTAAGCCTTTATGTGGTCGAAGTTGTCCAAAAAGAGGCGCGCAACCGCTATCGTCTTGAGGTCGTCGACGGAGGATGTTAGTTCCCCGCCCAGCTCCGTCCCCTCGGGGTGGTATTTGAGGGGGATAAAGACCTGAAAGCCGCCGGTCTCGTCTTGGAGCTCCCTCACGCGGGACATGTGTTCGACTCGGTCGCGGTAATCCTCTATGTGTCCGTAGAGCATCGTTATGTTGGTCGGTATGCCGAGCAGATGGGCTTCGCGGTGTATTTTCAGGTATTCCTCCGCACTCGCCTTGTAGGGGGCTATTACCTTTCTTTTCTCCTCGTTGAATATTTCGGCACCCCCTCCGGGGAGAACGTCGAGACCCGCCTCCTTAAGGTCGAGGAGGACTTCCCTAACACTCTTTTTGGAGAGCTTTGTGAGGTGGTATACCTCTATAGCGGTGTAAGCCTTTAAGACCACATCGGGGTAATGCCTCTTTATCTCCCTAAGGAGGTTTAGGTAATCCTCATACCTCCAATGGGGCGGTATTCCTCCCACCATGTGGACTTCCCTACCGCCCAGTTCGTAAATCTGCCCCACCTTTTGGAGAATTTCGTCGATAGACATCTCGTAGGCTCTGGGGTGATTTCTGCCCTTAACGGCAAAGGCGCAGAACCTGCACCCGTATATGCAGACGTTGGTCGGATTTATTTGAACGTTCACCACAAAGTAGGCATAATCCCCATTCCTTTGGCGGCTCTTGTAGTCGGCTAAAAGACCTATGAAGGCAAGCTCGTCGCTTTCGAAGAGTTGGAGGGCATCCTCCTCCGAAAGGCGTTCGTTTGCGAGCACCTTTTCCGCGATGCGTTGGAGTTTCCTATCACCCAAAGAGGGAATTAGGAGTTCTATCTCCTCACGGAGGTCTTTAACCTTAGAAGAGGTTACCATTTCAAGGTTTAGGATATAACCCCAACCTCCGAACGGTGAATAAGATATTATAGAAACAACTTTTGGAGGAAGGTTATGGAGCAAAACAACCAACAGGAGATTTTGATACAGGACAAACTCCTGCAGGAGGCTATGGAGAACAACAAACCTGTAACGGTATTTTTGACCAGAGGTAACCGCATAACCGGTTATGTGAAGGCTTTCGACCGCTTTTGCATCCTCCTGGAGATAAACGGCGAGGAGGAACTTCTCTTCAAACACGCCATTTCTACCATCGTTCCCCAAAAATAAACCTATCCTTTTCCTTGCACCTTCTCTTCTATTAAAAAAGTAATTGATGGAAGAACATGTCGAGTTGTCTCCGGAGGAGATAGAACGTATTAAGCAAATATATGAGGAAGAACAAAATAACGACCAAGTTATACCGACTGAAGAAGGTGTAGATTACAAACCTTTTCCGTTTGACCAACTGGAAAGAATAGATTTATCGCAGCTTCCGCTGTTAGAACATGCCTTAAAGGTTTTTTCCTTACGTTTAAAAGGACAACTTTTAAGGATAGATTTGGATGTATCCAAAGTAGAAAAGGGAAAAACTGTTTTGATCAAGTATAGGCAATATATGGAAGAAATGGACGACGATTACTTTTTTGTAGCATTCAAAATCCACCCTTTACCATCTTACGGAGTACTTGCCTTTAGACTTCCTTTTCTGTTTTCCCTTATTAGTCTATTGTTAGGTGGCGAACTGGAACCCCCAAAAGTGGAAAAAAATATTATTACCTCTACCGAGTATGAAATATTGAGAAAGTTCTTTGAAACCATTTTAAGAACTCTTGAAGAGCAAATTAAAGAGTTCCAAAAACCCCAAAAGATAGAGATAGTAGATACGGATACCGATAAGTCTCTAGCCAAGTTTAATTTGACAGACAAAAGGGTTTTAATAACCGAGTTCGTTATCGAATTTTCGAATGGTGAGAGAGAAAAGTTTCTGCTCATAATTGATGAAGAAACTATAGAGCCGATTATCCACATTTTGATGGGCTTATCCGAGAAGGAAGATAACTTTAAAAGAGAAATATGGAAAGCGATTAGAACGGCAGAAATTCCTTTAAAAGTAAAATTGCATGGACCTCCCAAAACTTTGGAACAGATTTTGGATTGGAAACCGGGAGACTTTATCCTCTTAGAGGAATTTGCAAATAAACCCGTTAAAGGTTATATTGAAGAAAATCCGGTAATGGAAGGTTATTTGGGTAAACATCAAGGATTTTACGCACTTATGTTCCTCCGTTGGTTGAACGATTAACGCCCTTAAAAGGTTTTTCTTCTTCCAAATCTATATTTGTTTCTTATGGGTCTTAAAGAGGAACGGGAGAGGATTGAGGAGAAAACCAAGGAGCTAATAAGGGATATAGTCGAGGAACAGGGGCTCAGACTTTTCGACGTCGAATACCGCCCGGAGGGAAGGGGTTGGACTCTAAGGGTTATCGTCGACAAGTTCGGCGGGGTGAATATCGGCGACCTGGAGCGTCTAAGCAGAACCATTAGCCCCCTCCTTGACGTGGAGGACTACATACCCCACTCCTACCACCTGGAGGTAACCTCTCCCGGTCTCACGAGGGAGTTAAAAAAACCCGAACATTACGCCTTTTTCATAGGCAGGCTTATAAAGGTGATTACCCGCGAGCCGGTCGAGGGTAAGAGGGAGATAGTCGGTTTTATAGACGATATAGAAAACGGCGTTTTAAAGGTCCGTCCCAAAGGAGAGGAGAGAGTAATCCATATTCCGTTAAGCGTTATCGCAAAGGCGCGTTTGGAAGTTGAATGGTAGGGCTAACGGACTACATTTAAAAGGGATTGCGGGGAAAGCGATGACCGGAAAAATAAGCGTGGAACAGATAAAGAGACTTATAGAGCAGATAGCGAAGGAAAGAGACGTAAGGGAGAGTTTGGTTGAAAAGGCTCTAAAGGACGCCATAGTAACGGCGATTAAAAAGGGTAAAGGGGTAAGGGGAAATCTCATAGTGGAGTTTACCGAGGAGGGGATTAAACCCTACCTTGTGGAACCGGTCGAGGTATTTCTAAAGCGCAAACAGCGGGAGGGGGAGATAGTAAACCCCGATAGATACGACCAAATAGAGGGAACGGTTCTATCCCTCTCCCCTAAAGGGGGCTTGAAGGTAAAGACCGATAAGGGAACTTTTGTTTTCAGGGATATCCCCGAAGGGGTGTCCTACGAGAGCGGAGACCGCATAAGGTTGGTTCTGATACCGCTCGAAATAACCCCCGAAGAGGTTGATTACTACGCCGCCAAGGCGGCAAAGGAGACCTTCCTAAAGGAGTTAAACCAGGCTATCAAGGAACAGACCTATAGGGAGTTTAAGGAATTGGAGGGGGACATCGTTTACGGATTGGTTAGGAAAGTTCTCCCTTCGGGGGATTTGGTGGTAGACCTCGGGAAGATAGAGGCTATCTTCCCCAAAAAGGAGCAGATACCGACCGAAACCTACAACGTGAACGACCGCATAAAAGCCCTCCTTTGGAAGGTGGAAAAGAGGAGAGGAAAACCCTACCTGGTGTTGTCGAGAACCCACCCCCTATTTTTGAGGAGATTGCTCGAAAGGGAGATTGGGGAAATCGAAGAGGGGAAAATCGAAATTAAGAAGGTTGTCCGCGAACCGGGTGAAAGGGCGAAGGTTTTGGTTCTCTCCAAGGACTCGAAGGTCGACCCCGTGGGGGTTATTTTGGGGGTAAAGGGTGAGAGGATACAGCCCGTTTCCAAGGAGCTTTCGGGTGAAAAGATAGATATAGTCCGCTACAGCGAAAAGCCGGAGGAGCTTATCAAAAACGCCATGGTGCCGGCGAAGGCGATAAAGGTTATCCTGAAGCCGACGGAAAAGAGGGCGGAGGTGGTCGTCCCCGACAATCAGCTTTCGCTGGCGATAGGTAAAAAGGGTTCCAACGTGAAATTGGTTCACCGCCTAACCGGTTACCACATAGATGTCTTCTCCGAAAGCGACTACAAGAAGATAGAAAACCTTTCGAAGGGAGAGGGGGAAAATCAAAGCCCTTCAGGGGGTTAATTCCTTTAAGACCGCTTTGAGGTTTTCGACCTTTTTTCTCAAATCCGACGGAAGGTCTTTCAAGAAGTCTTCGGTCGCGCCCATAGTAACCCAAACCAAGGCGTCCAGGTGAAGGGGCGGTATTCCCAACCCCTTCGCCAAATTCCTCCAAAAGTTCAGGTCGTTTGAAATTTTCTTCAACCTCACATCGAGGGGTATATCTATGTCGAAGGGGGCAACAATTCGTTTACTGATTGCTATCCTACAGGCGTAGACAAACATCTTCACCGCAAAGACGAGCGTTTTAGCCTCCTTAGACTGGTTTAGCGTCTCGGAAAGGTATTCGAGCAACGCCTTCGGATTCCGGCAGAATTCGGTTAGTCTCTTTCGGTCTAAATTTTTAATGGCTTTCAAAACCTTTTGGAGTCTTTTGAGTTTACCGCCCAAAAACCTGTTGTTGTAAAGCCTTAAAAACTCTTCAAACCTCTCCAGGTCGGGTTTTTCCGAAAAGAAACTGGCAAAGTTTTCCCAATACTTTTCCCCCTTGGTGGGGAGTTGGTAGGATAGGAGGGCATTTGTGATTACCAGCTTTAGGAAAAGTTCGTTGTCCCCAACGGCTTCGTGCAACCTCTTGAGGGCTCTATATTGGCGGTCGTATTCCTCCAAGAGGAGCGCATCGTCGAGGGAAAACTCCGAAAGGACTTCGAGCAAACGTTCCCCTTTTTGGGTCATAGGGGATATAGTTCACCACAAAGGGTGGAGGTGAAAAAGGAAAACCGCAAAGGGGTCGGTTAATCACTTCTTCTTTTTGGGTTTTATCCTTATCAGAACCTCGTCGGGGTTGACGTGTTCTCCCACCCTTACGAGGATTTCCTCCACCGTTCCGCTCACGGGGGCGTGGACTTCGTTAGCCATCTTCATAGCCTCAACTATTAGGAGAACGTCCCCCTCTTTAACCTCGTCGCCGACGTTGACCTTAATCTCGGTAACCTTACCGGAGACGGGGGAGGTGACGTCTCCAACACCCTTAGGTTTGGGACGCTTGCCGACCGCGATGGTTCCTTCGGGCGTTTCGCTAAACTCGCCGCTGATGACCTCAGCCTCCCTAATGGGTTGAACCATAACCTCTTCGAGCTTTCCGTCAATACGGATAAAGTAAGGTCTTCCCGAAGGGGTTCTCTCACCGACACCGGCAATTTCTATGTTGTAGGTTTCGCCGTGAACGGTAACCTGAAATTCGTAAGGTGCGAGGCACTCCTGGGGTATCTCCTCGAGACTCTCCTCCACTTCGGGCGGAAGCGCCTCTCCCTTCTCGAATTTCTCCCTCCACTCGAAGAATTCCTTCGCGACCACCGGAAGTATTGCGTAGGAGAGGATATCCTCTTCGTTTCTGGCTCCCGCCTCTATAGCCTCCTTCTTAATCTTGTCGAGCATCGGTTCGAGCAGGTCGGCGGGTCTGATGTCGTAAATGGGTTTCTCATCGCCGAGTATCTTCTTAATGAGTTCCTCTTTGATGGGCGCGGGGGGTCTGCCGTAGAGACCTTTAACGTAGTCCTTAACTTCTTTGGTAATAACCTTGTAGCGCTCGCCGTGTATTACGTTCATAAGCGCCTGGGTTCCGACTATCTGGGATGTGGGCGTGACCAGCGGGGGATATCCGAGGTCTTCCCTAACCCTCACAACCTCTTGCAGAACCTCATCGAGCTTGTCCTCGAGCCCCTGTTCCTTCAGTTGGGACATGAAGTTTGTTATCATTCCGCCGGGGATTTGGTGGATGAGGACGTCTACGTCAGGCCAAGGAGGTGCAACGTCGTATTTCTTGTATTTCTTCCTAACACCGACCATGTAGTCGCCGACCTCTTTGTAACCCTGCATGTCGACCGGTATCTCGTAACCGAACTCTTTGAGCGCGTAAATCATTGTCTCCCCGGTGGGGTGGGCGGTCTGCAGGGACATGGAGTAGCAGTCGGTGTCGATGATATCCGCGCCCGCCTCGACCGCTTTGAGGTATGCCATCATCGCGAGGGCGGATGTGGTTTGGGCGTGAACGTGGACGGGAAGTCCTATCTCCTCCTTGAGGCGTTTCACCAACTCGTAAGCCATTTTCGGCGATAGAAGTCCCGCCATATCCTTAATCGAGATGATGTCGACGTTGAGGTCGGCGAGCTGTTTCGCTATTTCTACATATTTGTCTATGGTGTGAACGGGGCTTATGGTGTAGGAGATGGCGCCTTTGACTATAGCCCCCGCCTCCTTAGCCGATTTGATAGCCCTCTCCATGTTCCTAACGTCGTTAAGCGCGTCGAACACCCTAACGACGTCTATCCCGTCGTCGACCGCCTTTTTGATGAAGGCGTCCACCACGTCGTCGGGGTAGTGTCTGTAACCGACCAGCGACTGCCCCCTGACGAGCATCTCGAGGCGGGAATTTTTCGCCACCTCTCTAAATCTCTTTAGCCTCTCCCAGGGGTCTTCCTTTAGGTAGCGGAGGCATACGTCAAAGGTGGCGCCCCCCCAAACTTCGAGCGACCAAAAGCCGAGTTTGTCGAGCTTCTCAACGGCGGGAAGTAGGTCTTCGGTTCTCACGCGGGTAGCCAAGAGACTCTGTATTCCATCCCTGCAGGTGACGTCGGTAAATTCAACCCTACGCTTGGTTTCGGTGGTATTTTGTCCCATAAAGAGGAACCTCCCAAATTTAGTTTCATTAATCGCAAAGTTGTGGGTTAATTTTAACCGAAGCCCTTTTCAGGTACTTCTAAGCAATTGACCTAAACCCTAAGGTGTGATATATTTAGAACCTTGGCTGGTTCCTTAAGGCGGCGTAGCCAAGTGGCTAAGGCGGGGGACTGCAAATCCCTTATTCCCCGGTTCGAATCCGGGCGCCGCCTCCACTATTGACTTCTAGCCCTAAAGTAGTTATAATAATTTTCTTGGAAACGGGAGCGGGTGTAGCTCAGTGGTAGAGCGGCGGCTTGCCATGCCGCAGGTCGCGGGTTCGAATCCCGTCGCCCGCTCCATTAAATGTCTATCTATCGCAAGCGGCTTTTTCGCCGCGGGAGTGCCCGGGTAGCTCAGTCGGCAGAGCACTCCCCTGGTAAGGGAGAGGTCGCCGGTTCAAGTCCGGTCCCGGGCTCCATATCCACCTCAACCCACCATCTTTAAAAATTTCCCCGCTTCCGTTAAAGGTAAATCGACCTATAATTACTACATTCGGCGTAAAATTTCAATCCCTAAAACCCTTTTAGGAGGATTGTTATGGCAAAAGAGAAATTTGTAAGGGAAAAGGAACACGTTAACGTCGGTACCATAGGTCACGTCGACCACGGTAAATCCACCCTTACCTCCGCTATCACCTGCGTCCTCGCAGCCGGAGACCTCCCC
>JALVTI010000091.1 GCA_027035985.1 Aquificales bacterium
AGAGGGCTAAGAAAGCGAGAAACTACATCCTCGACCTGATGTATAAGGCTATACCCGAACCGAGGAAGAAGCTATCCCCCTACGCGCCCAGGCTTGAAATCGTCGAAATTCCCGAAGAGAAGGGAACCCTCATTATCGGTCCCGGCGGAAAGACAGTTAGGGAAATTCAGGAGAAAACCGGCACCACCGTGTGGGTGCTCGACGGCGGTAAGGTCTCCATAAGCGCGCCAAACGAACAAGCCCTCGAAAAGGCTAAACAGATGATACAGGAAATCACCAAGGACGTCCAAGTTGGGGATATCTACGTGGGTAAGGTCACCAGGGTTGAACCCTACGGCGCCTTTGTGGAGATACTACCCGGTAAGGTTGGACTGCTCCACGTTTCCAAAATACCCGGTTATGTGAGGGACGCCAGAGACCTCTACAAAGTTGGGGACATCATCAAGGTAAAGGTTGCCGAGCTCGACGAACTCGGAAGACCGAAGTTTACCACCCGCGGGGTTCACGCCGGCGAGCAGAAGATAGAAAACCTCCACATCACCGAGTGGGGAGAGGAATACCTCAAACAACTCAAAGAGGGTAGGACTTACGAACAGCTCCGCGAAAAGGAGAGAAAAGAGAGGGAACAACAGAGGGAAAACAAAAAAAACGAACCCGCCAAGGGGGATGAGCTATCCTCCGACGAGGTAACCTAAGGAGGTTTCCCTTTCCCGCTACCTCCAAGAGTTTTTCCTTCAAACCTTTGTCACCTTTTTAAATACCTCTTAATGGATTTCGGGGTCGTTATAACTGCCCACAATTGCAAAAAATTTATAGAGGATTCCGTTAAAAGTGTTTTCGAACAGACGTTCAAACCCAAAGAGGTCGTAGTCGTTGACGACCATTCGACGGACAAAACTTTCGAGACCCTTCAGAGGTTGAAAGAAAAATACCCAACCCTAAGGGTGGAGAGAAACGAAAGAAACCTCGAGAGGTGCGCCTCGAGAAATAGGGGAGCGGAGCTCCTAACCGCCGAGTGGGTTTGCTTTCTGGACTGCGACGACCTGTGGCTTCCCGACTATTTGGAGAGGACAAAAGCCCGCCTAACGGCGGGGAAATTTGAGGCATCTTTCGGACTGCCCGCACTCTTTGTAAACCCCGAAGGGCTACCCATTAGAAAAAAGAAAAAACCGAAGGAATCTTTTGAGGCACTTCTATACGGCGGAAGGGTGGGCTATCCGTCGGGAAGCTGTTTCAGGAGGGAAACCTTCCTCCGTTTAGGGGGATATAAGGAGCGTTACCTCATGAGGGAGGACTGGGAAATCTTTTTGAGGTTCCACACCGAGGGGTTGGAAATCTCCTTCATTCCTCTTCACGGGTATGCGATAAGGGAACACTCAAACCGAACCAGTAGGGGAAACAGGAGATTTTTGGAAGCCACCTTAAGGGTGGTAGAGGACTACCTTCCGAAGACCCCTGAGAGATATAGGGAATATATGCTCCACCACGCGGCGGTGCAGTGTTTCAGGTTTGGCGACAAGAGGTGCGGTTTTAAATACTTGAGGGAACTCCTAAAGGGGGATTGGAGAAAGGTTTTGACCTTTAAGGGTGTTTGGGAAATTTTAAAGCGCCTTCCGAAGTAAAAAGTCTTTTTAAGGGCTCGATAAGTGGTTAATGTTTTTAGCCCCCCAAAAGGGGTTTTTTCCTAAATATCTTCCTTATGAAGGTTGAGGATTTCGAAAGGGAACTAAACACCTTGAGGCGGATGTTTCCCGTCTACTGCCA
>JALVTI010000092.1 GCA_027035985.1 Aquificales bacterium
CCTTTCAAACACCTTTATCTTTCTTCCTTTATGGCATTCATCTTTCCCGACAGCGATTTTCCCATTCAGAGACCCCGACGTTTGAGAAAATCCAAACCCCTTAGGGATTTGGTCAGAGAAACCCACCTCCATTTAGAGGACTTGATATATCCCGTCTTTGTCCAAGAGGGGGAAGGGATAAAGGTCGAAATCCCTTCCATGCCGGGTATTTACAGGTTTTCCCCCGATACGGTGGTCGATGAAATAAAAGAAACCCGCGATTTGGGTATAAAGGCAGTAATTCTCTTCGGTATACCGGCGCACAAGGATGAAGTGGGAAGCGACAGCTGGAGCGATACCGGTATCATTCAGAAAACCCTCGAGAGGATAAAAAAAGAAGTTCCCGAAATGTTCGTTATTACCGATGTTTGCTTTTGCGAATATACGTCCCACGGGCATTGCGGTGTGGTGGTCGGCGGCGACGTGGATAACGACCTAACCCTGGAAAATCTGAAGAAACAGGCGGTTTCCCACGCCGAGCACGGGGCGGATATGGTAGCCCCTTCGGGGATGATGGACGGAATGGTAAGGGCTATAAGGGAAGCCCTCGACGAGGCGAAGTTTAAACATATCCCGATAATGGCTTATTCGGCGAAATACGCTTCGGCGTTTTACGGACCCTTCAGAGATGCCGCGGAGAGCGCCCCTTCTTTCGGAGACCGCCGCACCTACCAAATGGATGTGGGAAATGCCCGCGAGGCGTTTAAGGAGATTTACCTCGATATACTGGAGGGCGCCGATATCGTAATGGTAAAACCCGCCCTTGCCTACCTGGACGTTATAAGAATGGCTAAGGAGAGCTTTCCCGTGCCGATAGCCGCCTACAACGTCAGCGGCGAATACTCTATGGTCAAAGCCGCCGAAAGGATGGGGTGGCTTGACGGAAAGCGGACAATGGTCGAAATCCTATACTCCATAAAGCGGGCGGGTGCCGACCTAATCCTAACCTATTTCGCAAAAGAGGTTGCCGAATTGATAAACAAAGGAGAGATAGAGAAATTTTTCTAAGTTCTAAGAGAGTATCATTGATAGAAGTTTTATTAATACCTCTTTTCCTTTATCTTTATCTCTGGGGTCCAAAATCTCCACGGGAATATCATCGAAATTGCCCAAATGGGCTTTTATTTCGTCCAAACTTTTGGCACCAGGAACGTCGGTTTTTGTTACGCAGAAGATGAGAGGTATATCGTGGGATTCCCTTATTTTTTCAGCAAATCGTTCGGCAACCTCTACCGATTTGGGATTTGCGGCGTCTACTAAAACAATACCTCCTAAAATACCCCTTTTCAATATATCGAGCATAAAATCAAACCGGTCTTGACCGGGAGTGGCGAATAGGTGGATTTCAATATCCTCCCCTATTTTCAGTTTGCCCATATCCATAGCGACGGTTGTGGTTTTCTTTTCCCCTACTTGCTCCGAAAGGGAGGATATCTTCTTTTCAGTTGTTAAAGGGTCTATTTCGCTAAGGGTTTTTATAAAGGTGGTTTTTCCACTACCAAAACTTCCCATTACCAAAATCTTAAATGCCTTTTTGTTGCCCAGCATCTTTTGTGATTTAAATTATAACTCTTGGTGGTAAAATTTGTTATTTAATAATGCAAAATCCTCAAAAGGTGTATCTCAAAAGGTGGATAGAAACCGCTTCACCCGTTGAAATTGTAATAGCCCTATACGAAAAAATGGAAAGTCTCCTAAAGGAGATTATAGACCTTTACGAAAAGGAAGGTGAAAACAGGGATACCAAAAAAGAAATAGAATTGGCAAATAGGGTTTCGGAAATCCTCTATTACCTAAAGGGAACGCTCGATATGCAAAAGGGTGGAGAAGTGGCAAAGAACCTAAATCAGTTTTATGGAATCTGTATAGCCCAGCTCTCAAGGGCAATGGCTGAAAAAAATTTAGACCTTTATAAGGATTTGTTGAAGGCTATTAGGGAGATGAAAGATGCTTGGGAAGAAGTCAAGAAGAAGGGAGGATAAAAAACCATCCCGTCTTGAAATCCTTTTAATGAAAATGGAAACAGCCCTTGAAATGGAACAATTTGAAGACCTCCCCAAATTGGTTGAAGAATTTAAGGAGGAATTGGAACGTTCCCTTAAAGGTAGTTTCATCACTAAGGATACCCTTATAAGGTTCCAAAAAGTTTTAAAACACCTTGAGGAAAAGGCTTTAAAAAAGAAGGAAGAACTTCAAAAGAGAGAAGGGAAATTAAAAAAATTAAAAAGTTACGGGGATTTCGGTTAATCCACCTCTATAGTCGCGTCCAGAGCACCCGCCTTTTTCATAGCCTCTAAAACGGCTATTATCTGGTCGGGTGTTAATCCTATAGCGTTTAAGCTATCCACCAAATCTGCAACGGTTGTTCCTTTTATCGGATATATATGATTTGTGGATTCCTCTATTAGTGTTCCCTTCTTATTATTACCGACGGTAGAGCTATCGCCAACCGGATAACTATCGAGGGTGGGGGCATATTTTCTTACCGTTACGGTTATTCCATCAACGGAAACCGAAACTGGTTTTATCTCTATATTCCCCCCAAACAGAACAACACCGGAGCGGCTATCTATAACTATTTTTGCAGGAGCATCTGTTTCGACATTTAATTGTTCAACTTTTGCCAAGAAATCTATAGGGTTCTTTCCGAAAGGTATACGAACCCTGACGGTTGCACTATCGATAGCCTCTGCCAATTTTTCTCCAAAGGCTTTGTTAATAGCCTTTTCTACCCTATAGGCTGTTGTTATATCAGGATTGTTGAGATAGATATTGACGTAATTACGGGCGAGGTAAAAAGGTAAATCTCTTTCCATCATTCCACCGTTAATAACGACCCCTACATTGGGATAGCTACGGGCTGTAAAGCCTGTGCCCTTTTTCTTTACTATTACCGGTCCTTGGGCTATGGCATAAACCTGTCCATCTGGACCTTTTAAGGGTGTTAAAAGAAGGGTTCCGCCTTCGATGCTTTTGGCGTCCCCTATGGCGGAAACTGTTACATCGAAGCGCATCCCGGTTTTTGCATAGGGGGGAACGGTGGCGGTTACCATCACCGCCGCAACGTTTTTCAAAGTTAGCTGGTTGGGGTCTACTATAACCCCAAAGCGTTTTAACATATTCGCTATACTTTGAATGGTGAATTTAACAGATGTTCCATCTCCGGTGCCCTTTAAACCTACCACCAATCCATACCCTATGAGGTAGGTAGGTTTAAATCCCTCAATGGTGGCTATATCCTTTATTCTCGCTCCAAAAGCGGTTAAAACCAACAGAAGCAAACCCAATAAGGGATATAGAATTTCTTTCATTCCTATAAAAGTAAGAATAACCTCCGCGGAGCGGCTGTTAAATTTTCATCAATAGATGTTTTACTCCGTCCGAATGAGGGCAACCCTCGAGGGGAAACACGTTTCGGGACAGGAGAGGATAGTAAAAAAAGAAGACCTCGAAAGGGTTATTTTGGAACTCCACCGTCGACCCAAGGGGGATTGGGATTTCCAAACCCTAAAGGTGGAGAGGTTAAAAGAACCCCCCGAGGTGATAGAAAAATCGCTCTCCGTGAGGAGTTACAAATTTTCCTGCATCCCCCTCGCGGTTAACTTTATCGTCGGTATTTTGGAAACCGAACACGGAATAGGCAGGGAAATAACCAAACCACTATTGGCGAAGCTTCAAAAGGGTTTGAACCCCGAGGGGGGAAATCTCAAAGGTGCCCTAATCGTAGACCCCAAAACGGGTGAGGTTTTGAACGAAGACCCCACCGAAGGTGTGAGGACTATACTCTTCGACTGGCTGGATAGGGAAGGGGTTAGGGATGAGCTCCTAAAGAGGGGCTACACCGAGAGGACACTCGACGCGCTCGCCCTCGCCACAAAGAATATTTACTGCGGCGTGGAGGCGGAGGTCTGCATCAGCGACGACCCCGATTACACGACGGGCTATGTGGCTTCCGAAAGGCTGGGCTATATCCGTATATCCCCTATAAAGGAAAAGGGAAGCCCCTTCGGGGGGAGAATCTACTTCGTGAGGAGAGAAAAACTTGAAGAAACCCTAAGGTGTTTGAGGAAAAAGGCGCTCCTCATAAGGGAACTATCGACTTTGGGATGACCTCTCGAAGGCTTCCCTCAACGCCTTCCACATTTCGTCGACCGGTGGCTCTTTGCCAGTCCATATTTTGAAGCTCTCGACACCTTGGTAGAGGAGCATTTTGAGACCGTTATCCGCCTTGGCGCCCCTTTGACGGGCGGCTCTCACCAGCGGCGTTTCCCTGTAAATGACATCGTAGACCACCTGGTGGGGCTCTATCTTGTTGTAATCGAACAGGGGAGGGTCGTTTTCCTTTAGTCCCACAGAGGTGGTGTTAACGATAACGTCGAATTCCCCAACGCGGTCGAGATTTTCCGTCCAGTTCACCCCAAAGGTTTCCGCCAATTTTTGAGCCTTTTGGGGTGTCCTATTCCAGATATAGACCTCCGATTGGACTTTTTTTAAAGCGTAGACGACAGCCCGCGCCGTTCCGCCGGCGCCGAGGACGAGCACTTTCTTACCTTTGGGGTCGACCAATTCCGAAAGGGCTTTTATAAATCCGACCCAATCGGTGTTGTGGAGTTCGACCTTCCCTTCGGGGGTTTTTTTGAGGGTATTTGCCGACCCTATTTGGGATACATCTTCGGAAACCCAATCGGCGAATTGGATTATAGACTCCTTGAAGGGAACCGTTATGTTGAACCCCTTGAGGTTTTCCAAAAGCAATAGACCCCTAACGGTTTCTTCAAAACCTTCTTTGGGAACCTCAAAGGGTAGGTAAACCGCATCTATCCCCAATAGGGAAAATCCAGCATTTTGAAAGACCGGCGAAAGGGAGTGCTTTACGGGATTTCCTATTACCCCGTAGAGTTTCGTTTTTCCCGTTAAGACCATAATGGTGTTTTATTTTTTCAAAGGAAAGCTTTAACCCATTTTAAAACCGATGGCAAAGCCTACGGCAAAGGATGCCGAAAAAGGTAGGGTGTTGAAAAGACTCTTTAACCAGTTTTGAAATTGTTCTTGTCCGTGTTGAATCCACTGACCCAATAATTCCCAATGGATGGTGATAAATCCGTTATGCTGAAGCCATATCAGACTGAGGAGGTAAACCCCTAAGGCAAAGGCAAAAGCTTTAAAAAATTTTTTTATGGTATATCCAATAACCCATCCTATAAAGAAGCCGTAACCTACGTCAAAACCATACTCCTTTAAGACTTCTTGTATATTTTCCCAACCACCTTGGGTAGTTCCTTCCATACTTCCTACTATCTTAGGCGATTTTTTAGTCCTTTACATCTTTGGTTGGCAACCATAGATTACAAACTTGGGGAGGTTTTAAAATGTTGGAAATCCTTAAAAGGTTATCTCAAGTGGATGCCTCTCCTTACTATGTGACTTCTCTTTACTTCGGTTTTACCCCCGAGGATTTGACCAAAAATCAGCTTTACCTAAAGGTGAAGGATTTGGTTAAGGAATACCGCCGCTTTGTGGAGGAGAAATTAAATTGGGATAAACCGGTAAAGGAAAGTGTATTGAGGGATTTAGACCAAATACTGGAGTTTGTCAAAAATCCCGACAACATAGCGGGTGGAAGGGGTTTTGCGATATTTGCGTGCGATGCAAAAGACCTCTTTGAGGTTGTAAAACTCCCCTACGTTTACCGAAATAGGTTGATGAACGACCGCCATCCCCTTATAAGGGAAATACTGGCTATAGACGAGGAGTTTGGAAGGGTCGGGATACTCTTGGTCGACAGGCACCACATAAGGTTTTTTATCGCCGATATAACCGGTGTTAAAGAGGTTTCCGATTTCGTCGAACCGGTTTTGGTAAGGGCTCACAAGTTCCACAGCGGTGGCACCTTTTTAAAGGGTGCCGAGGGCGAAAGGCGTTTAACCATGCCGCCAAGGGTTGCCGCCCCCAACGTTGTCAGACACGGAGTAGGCGAGTGGCGTTTCCAACAGAGAATTAAGCACGATTGGCACGCCGCCCTTAAGCTCGCCGCCGATGCGGTTTTCGAATACTGGAAGGAGCATCCCTTCGACCATTTGGTGGTGGGAAGTCTTCCTGGCGAACCCGTAGAGGAGATAGAAAACGTTCTTCACGACTACCTGCGTAGGATACTGCTCGGCTATATAGAGATAAACCCCGCCGAAGCCGATGAGGTGGATGTCTGGAATAAACTCCTCGATTTCAGAATTCAAAAAGACCGGGAGGAGGAAAAAAACCTTATAGCCCAATTTAAGGAGGAAATTGGGTGGGGAACCGCCGTAAACGGTTTGGAAAAGACGCTCGAGATGCTCAATATGGGAAATGTTAGAACCCTGCTAGTGAATGAAGACTTTTCCTCTCCGGGATACATCTGCAGGGGAACAAATACTTTAACCCTTCAGCCGGAATGCCCCGCCGAAACCGACCGACTTGAGCCTGTTTTCGACATCGTCAACGAGATGATAGAGGAAGCCCTCCACCAGAGGGCAAAGGTTGAAGTAATAGTGGACAAGGAACTCCAAAAGGAGATAGACGGTGTTGCCGCCCTCTTGAGATTCAGGCTTTAACCACTCCCGCAGAGGTTGAATTTCTTCCTCAATTCCCTTTCCACATTTGGGGGAACCAAATCCTTCAAACACCCCCCGTGTTTGGCGATATCCTTCACTATCGTAGAGGATATATGTATGAGCTCCTGCGAGGGCATCATAAAGAGGGTTTCGACCTTCGCAAGTTTGTAATTGGTTAGGGAAATTTGAAGTTCGTATTCGAAATCGGTAAAGAGTCTCACCCCCCTAACGACGGTGTTAACCCCTAATTGCTTAAGCAAATCCACCAAAAGGGTGTCGAAACCTATAACCTCCACTTTGTGGGAAAGATTTAAATCTTTGACCGCTTCGCGGAACATCTCAACCCTCTCCTCGAGGGTAAAGAGCGGTTTTTTGGAGCGGCTTAGGGCTACAGCCACGTAAACCCTGTCGAAGAGCTTTGAGGCTCTCTTTACTATGTCGAGATGTCCGTAATGGACGGGGTCAAAGGTGCCCGGATATACGACCTCAACCATCGGTAGGATATTAAAGGATAAGCCCCTTAACGGGATTTAATCTCAACCTTATTTCCACAAACGGTCGCCGTGTAGTCTTTTTCACCTTTGGAGGTTTTAACCTTTAAAAAGACCTGTTTGCAGTTGTTTTTTTCACTCTTTGGAACAGCCTCTATTATAGTTCCATCAAATTTTCTAACTACAGGGGTTCCCTTTAGAGCCGCCAATTTTGCGGTATTTATCAATTCCTTCCTTAGTGTAGAGCTTAAGACTTCCCTTCGAACGGGATTTTTTTCCTCAACCACACCCTTGTTGTGCAGAGCACTTTCTTTTTTACTTTTCTTTGAAAGGGTTTGATGAGTTTCTTTAACCTTCAATGGTTTAGTATCTTCTTTTTGGACAATCATTTCGGGTTGAATTTCCTTTGAATTTGCACTTTTTTGTTCTTTTGAGAAGACTTTTCCATTGGAGGTTTTGTTTTTTCTTTGCCGACGTAGGGAGATGGTTTTTCCACAACACCACGTGGAACACAAGACGCAAAAATTACAACCGAAAGGGGTATC
>JALVTI010000093.1 GCA_027035985.1 Aquificales bacterium
CAAAAAAATTTTTAACCGATAAAAAATTATACTAACCAAAAGTGGCAAGTTTTCGGGAGGTTGGCGTGAAAACAAATTGCACCCTCAAAATAGGTCTAACCGGCAATATAGGCACGGGAAAGTCCACTGTCGCCAAGCTTATGGAAAAATACGGCGCCAACGTCCTCGATGCAGACAAGGTCGTTCACAAACTCCTCGAGAGGGAAGATATAAAGCAAAAGCTCCTGCAAAAGTTGGGAAAGGATATTCTGACCCCCGAGGGGAAGGTCGATAGGAAAAAAATCGCCGAGAGGGTGTTTAAAAACCCCGACCTCCTGAAGTGGCTCGAAAACCTCCTCCACCCGGAGGTCTATAGGGAATACGAGAACTTTTGCAGGGAAAGGGGAGGAATATGCGTCCTCGAGGCGGCTCTGATATTCGAAAAGGGCAACCAAAACAGGTTTCACTACACCGTCCTGGTATACGCGCCCAAGGAGGTGTCTAAAAAGAGGGCACTCCAGAGGGGAATGACCGAAGAGGATTTCAAACGCCGTTGGGAAAAGCAACTCGATATAGACCGAAAGAGGGAACTCGCCGATTTCGTTATAGACAACAGCGGAAGTTTGGAGGAAACAGAGAGACAGGTTAGGGAGCTGATGGCATACCTCCAAAGGGAGCTGGGGAGATTTTGTTAATCCCTTTGGGGTTCTTCGAGTAAATCCCTCACCTCGGGGTCGGTTTTTGCGTATTCCCTGAGTTCGGGGTCGAGTTTGAAACTCTCTTCCAAGAGACGCTTTGCCTCCTCCTTTCTCCCCTCGAGGTTGTAGAGACACGCCAAATTGTAGAGCGCCAGCGGTTTGAACTGTGGCGAAACCTCGGCGGCGCGCCGGTAACTCTCCTCCGCCTCGCGGAATTTACCCAATTCTTTGAGGCATATCCCCTTATCGATTAACGCCTCGGGATTGTCGGGTGCAAGCCGTAAAGCTTTGTCGTACCACTTTACAGCCTCGTCGCACTTTCCCATCTCCCGTAGGACGAAGGCGGTATTCATTATCGACTCGAGGTAGTTGGGGTTTATTTCGAGAGCCTTGCGGTAGTATTGGAGTGCCTTTTCCGGCTCTCCCAAGGCGTAATAGATATTCCCCAAATTGTTGTAAGCCCTTACAAAGAGGGGGTTCAACTCTATAGCCCTTTCGAAGTCTTTCTTAGCCCCCTCCAGGTCTCCCAGATGCTTTTTCACAATCGCGCGGTTGTAGTAGGCGTCGGGGTCTTTCGGGTTTAGCTCTATCGCCTTGTCATACCACCTAAGAGCTTCCTCAAACTTTCCAAGCCTCCTGAGGGATAGCGCCTTGTTGTAGTAAGCCTCCGCGAGTTTGGGATTCAACTCTATAGCCCTGTCGAAGTATTCGATAGCCCTTTCGTAATCGCCCTTTTGCTGGTAGAGGTATCCCAAATTGTTGAAAACCTCCGCGGAGGGGTGGATTTTTACCAACCTCTCGTAGGTCTCTATAGCCTTATCTATCTCCCCCTCGTCGGTGTAGATATCTCCCAAAATTCTCAAAGCCTCGTAGAGGTCGGGTTTCAGCTTAATAGCCTCCTCGAGGTAAGCCTTCGCCAACTTTTTGTTTCCCAGCTCGTAGTGGAGCTTTCCGAGGTTGAAGAGCGCGTAGGGGTGTTTGGGGTTTTGAGAAACGAATTCCTCCAAAAGTGCCAAAGCCCCCATTAAGTCCCCCGAGAGGTATAGGTCTAACGCCCTCTCGTAGAG
>JALVTI010000094.1 GCA_027035985.1 Aquificales bacterium
TAAATTACTACTTTGAGTTACTTTTTTCCAAACATTCTTTAAATAGGGAAGTAGTTCCAAAACCACATAATATCTCCAAGTTCCCGCAAGGCTACTACCGGGTATTTTGGGTAAATTGGTGGCTTTATCCCTAACTATGGTGTTATCAACGCGTCCTAAGGTGTAACCACCCGTTCCTATGTATATGGGGTCTTGGGCTAAAGCGAATATTTCCAATTCCTCATAATGTTCCGCTGTCATTTTTAAACCTCCTCCAAAAGGTTATGCCAAAAATCGAACATATCCACAAATAGTTTTACGTTTTCCTCTTTAGTTAAAGCCTCTCTAAGGTTTTCTTTAAATAGTTCCCACTCGGCGGTGGGGAGGTCAAAGATGTCCTTTATTAGTTCTCTCCTTTTTTCCTCCTTTTGGAGTTCCAACCAGTTAACGAATTCCGCAAAGAGTGAATAACTTCTGCTTTCCCGGTCGGGATTTTCCAAACTTTGAACCTCCAAAAGGTGGTTGTAAAGCACTTCTACCAACTTGTGGAGCCTACTGCTGGGAAGATTGGTGTCCTTAATAAGTTCTCTAAATTTCTTAAACTTCCACCAATGGGTTTCAAGTTCATAGGGTCTATTACTCTTTAGGTATGGAATTCTTCTGCCATTTTCAGCATAAAAAATCTCGTTTCTCCTTATGTTGTGGTCTAAATATTCGAAATCAAAGGTGTTAGGAATAATCTTGACCTTTCCATTTTGAGGAAATTTATCTATTGTAGAAATCCAATGTTTCCAATTTTTGTCTGGTTTTATGTAAAAGTTGTAATCTTTTTCGTCGGTGTTATCGAAATATAAGGAATAATATTTATAAGTATCATTCATAGCTTCATACATTAAATCCTCTAAAGATGTATGTTGCTTTATTTCTTGCAGTATTTCCATTAAAGGTTTAGCTTTTAGATTTTCGTAAAGAGCCTCATCTTTTTTCTTGATTAAGTTTAGAAGTTTCTCCTTAAGAAGGGTTTTTAAAGCTTCCTTTTTCTTTTTCACCCACAATCTATTTGTATCCTTCACATCCCTTCTAATCCTTCTAAGAGCTTGAAGGTTTACATAGACGGGACTATCGTAACGCGAAACGACTATACCTATATGGAGAGGGAGTTTTCCATAAACATACTTAAAGTGTTCGTCATATCTTTCTAAAACTACATCTATAAATTTGGGTAAATATTCCGCGGGAATAATAACTTGGTAGTTTGTGGGAGAGGTATCGGTTATTAGGGAATAAGGTTTGTATTGTGAGATTTTTATATTCTTTTTAATGGATAGCTCTAAAACTTTTTGGTTTTCGCCTATCTTGTGTAAGGAAACTTCTACATCCTCTAAATAGTCTTTTACATTTCCCAATAATAACTGGTCTAGGTCTTCATTGATTTTCCGAGCCTCTTCGAAAGTTGTTGCTTTATCCAAATTCCTTAAAAGGTTTTTAATTTTATCATCCCCATACTGGAGTAGAAAATCCCTTATGTTACTAATGAGATAAACTTTCCTTTCATTAGGTTGAACCCAATAGAGTAGTCCTTTCTCGTCTTCCAATTCCTCTCCAGTTGGTTTAATGTTTTCAAATTTTCCGTCTCCATTTAGAGTCCAAAAAAAGCTTGTTCGTCTCCATTTGGGAATTTCTAAAATATTGTCCAAGTCTTGGTGAATTTCCTCAAAAAACCCCTTTGTGGATTCCCAAATTCTTCTTAACCTCGCGGGGGAGGGGTTTTTTCTTAGTAGGAATTGAAGGATAAGGGTTGCCAATAAATCTAATGCAGGGTCGTTAATATCTTTGAACTCCTCCCATTTAATAGTTTCGCTCTCCCAATCTATTTTTTCACCTAGGGGTGAACTTTTTATAAAGTCTTCCCATTTTGTCCCTTTTAAGAAAGTAAAAAGTAAGTTTTCAGGAGAAGGATAAGTTAGCTTTTCCTTTTTACCAAAGACTACATGTATTCCCTTTTCATTATAATGAAAACCTCTACTTCTATCATATAGAATAATTTTTTTTAGATCTGCTAATAATTTAGAAAAGTTATTTAAATTTAAAATTATAAAACTATTTACCAAATTTCCACTTAACCACTCTAACAACTCAAACTTCAAAGTTACATAAGCGACCTTATTATTTTTATCCTTGATTTCATCCATCCAAATTGTTTCTTCCTGTAGATTTTCTAGCCACTTTTCAACACTTTTATGGTGAATTCTTTCATCGCATATTTCACAGATAGGAGGTTTATTTCTTTTTTCTCTGTCTTTTTCGGTTATAAATCTAATCTGACAAATAGGGCAAATACCAACGGAGTTACAAAGAGAGTTTTGTAATTTACATTTGTTTAATTTCCAAAGCTCTAGAGATTTCCTCGAATATTTTAAAAAGCCTTCTTTAGCCTGCTCAATCAAAGTAGATAAATTCGTTAATCCTCTTGAAGGTCTCGAAAAAGCTATATAGGGATAAATCTCTCCTTGTAAATGTTTTTTAAAAATACAATCTATCTTTTGTTCTATAAAATCTTTAAAGTTTTCTATACCTTCTCCTACTATAAAGTAAATTCCCGTTTCATCTCTGTAAATTTCGTTTCCTAACGGATAATCTACTTCTATTAATTTTTTTATTTCTTCATCAATTTCATTAATGGTATTTCGATACCACCTTATTGAGGGAGGTTTTAAAGATTTTTCTATTAAACTTCTTTTATTGTATTGTATTCCTAGAATACACCACTGAATAAAAGAAATGTTATTCTGGTATTTTCTATAAATTTTTTCATCCATTAAAAGCTGTGTTAAAATAGCTTTAAATAACGAAGTAGTTGTATATGTTTGATCCCATAATGAAATTTCATTAATTGGAAATCTATCATCCGCAAGAACTTCTTGAAAATTTTTTTCTAAAGTTCTTTTTAACTCTAGAACAGAGGTGTCAGTAAAATTATCACTATAAATATCATCTAAAATATGCTGAAACTTAAGAGACTTAGCTAAAATCTTATCATCTCGATAAGAACCAAAAGCATTTGTTAGAAAATTAGTTTTTCTAAAGTATTTACCTGAAGTTATGAGAGATTTATCCAGCATACTGTTTAGGTTTTCTATTTGAGTATATAATTTCTGCCAAAAATCAGCTTCTTTTCCTTTCTTAATTAAGCCTAAATTTATTTCGAATTTCTTAAAGTTAAGAATTTTATTTTGGAAATAACTTTCAGAAATATCTATATTAAATTTATCTTTCCAAAACTTTTTTTTATCAAAAATTAAAATAAATAATATTCCTACTTCTACTTTTAATATTTCATCTCTATATTGCCTTAAAACCTCTAAACCCGACATATTTTCCACCTCTCTGGTATTTTTAAATCCTCTAAATCTCCATTAACACAAACATACTTTTCAATAAACTCAAACCTTCCCCAGCCGAGTTTGATTTTTGCTCCAATCCCTAATTGGGAAAGTTTCTTTATAGCCTTTATAAGGTTTTCTAAATCTTCTTTAACTTCCTCTTTGAGGGTATTCTCGTCTTTAACAATCCCATCGTAGGGAATATAGATAAGCTGAAAAACTCCCTCGGTGCCTTCTGGAACTACCTCGTAATGGATTGGATTTTTACCCGCCCTTTTCCTCCTATCGTGGGGGTTTATGATTTCTAAGGAAATCCTATTAAAGTAGGTGGGATAGAAGATAGCCCTTCCTCTGTGGGTTTTGAGTTCCTCGGGAAATTTCCCTTTTTTGGTTTTATTGTTTTTTTGATTTTCCATAGATTGGGCTACCCATTCTTGGATAAAGTTAATTAAATCCTCCCAATTTTTGCTTTCTAGCTCTTTTAATTCTTTTAAAAGGTCTTGATTTATCTCTAAACCTAACTCAAAGAGGATAAGTTCTACCAGTTTTTCTATAAAAGTTTTCTTTTTGTTATCCTTTCTCAAACTTTGTTCTATAGCCTTTATGGCGTCTGACCCCGCCCCAAATATACGGAAAAAGCTTGCAGATTTTTTAGATTTACTGTCAGAAGTTTCATTAATTATCTCCCTAAAGGCGTGAGCCAATGCTCCTTTCCACGAAGAACCCCTAATCATAGGAACCTTAAAATTGGTTTCCTTCAATATCGGATTTTGAATGATATAAAACTCGTTTTCATCTTTTGAAAAATAGGGTGCCTCTAATAGGAACTTTACATAAATTCCAAATGAGTAGGGGGGAAGTTTGGATATATAGTCCTTTAGTTGGTTTGGAGTTTGAAAAATTCCTGAAATAGTTTGAATTTTAGTTATTTGACTGTCTTCCTCAAAAGATAAAGTTTTTATTTTATTCTTCAGACTATTAATTTTCTTTGTTTTCCCTTTAGAAAAATATCCTTTACAATAATAAAAATATTTTTCTAAAGTACCTTCTAAAAAAGAATTTCTCTGCTTTTTTGCTAATACCTCAATATATTCATAACTTGGCATTACTCTTCACTCCTTTTATGGGTTTGTTGTAAATTGAATAAACCTGCTATAGACAAAAAACCACCTTTAATTGTTTCTTCTTCCTTATAAATAAAAGGTAGAATCTTAGACCCCTGAGGTAATAAATCTTTTGATGGAGGGGGATTTGTACTTCCAAATATTTTGTGTCTTAATGTAGTATGTTTACATTTAGTTCTTTCTTTAGCTTTTAATTCTATTAATTTTTTAATTATTTTTACTAAGTTATTACTTGAAATTTGATTTTTTAAAATTTTTAATTTTCTATCTTTATAGAAAATTAAATCCTTGCAGGTATTTACTTCTTTTAAAATGGAAGTATTATTATCCTTTTCTTGTCCAAAACTTATATTTTCTTTATTAAATTTTGATAAATTAAATATCTCCCTTTGCCAGTTTTTAATTTCAATATTATCTATTTTTATCTTTTTTACTATCAATCTTCCATACCCTATATTCCATTTTCCTCCCCAATAGCCATAGTGATGCATAAAGTTTAAAAGGGGGTAAAAAATAGGTTCTAAAATATACTTTTCCACTTTGAAGATGACACTAAAATTTCCATAAAAACCTTTTTTAAAATACCATGTTGGTATTTTATTATCATGTTTTAATTGGGGAAATTTTAAAGCACCCAAAAAATATTTATATTCTTTTTTATGTTTATTATTACTTGTAAGCAATTTCTTGTTATTATTTGGAGGCTTAATTTCAATCTCTATCAAACTTCTCCATCCCGTAGTTCCAAAGATAATGGAGGAAATAGGAAGCTTAAATTCTTCTGCCAATATCTGCAATTTGGTTTCTATGGAATTATCCCTTTTCTCTAAAAGTTTTTTTCTAAACTCCTTGTAATTTAATTCCTTTTCAAACCTTCCTTTATTTGGGTCAAAGTCTTTTTCCTTTAATATTCCCCCAAAATACATCAAAACTTCAAACCAGAAACGGAGGCTTCCTATGAGTGCGGAGGGACGAATCTCATGCATTTTCCCCCATGCATCACCCGTCCAAAGGGGGGTTATGGTTTCAAAGGTTACCTCGACAGGGATTTTTGCCATTGGTGAATGACCATTTTAAGGGAAAGCAAATAAGAAATGCAACTTACAGAGGTTAGTGGTTCTTCTGCAACCCAAAAGTGGTCTAATCTATTTCAAATAGAGCATGCCCCAAAAGGAGTTGGAAAAACCGAAAGCCTACATAAGTAAGGTTGTTGTCGAAGGTTTCAAATCCTACGGGAGGAAGAGGAAGGAAATTCCCCTCGGAGAGGGATTTATCGCAATAGTGGGACCCAACGGGAGTGGAAAGTCAAATATAGGGGATGCCATAAGTTTCGCCCTCGGGCTCGCCTCCTCGAAGGTGCTCAGGGCTAAAAATCTCTCCTACCTCATATGGAGTAAGGGAAACCAAAGAGCCGACTACGCGGAGGTGGAAGTCCACTTCAAAAACGAGGGGGCTTTCCCGATAGAGGCGGAAGAAATAGTCTTTTCGAGAAAGGTTTTCCCGAGCGGGCGGAGCGTTTTCAAGATAAATGGGAAACCGGTAAAGGAGAGGGATGTAAAGGAGCTCCTAACGAGGGCGGGAATTACCGAAAACGCCTATAACGTCGTCCTCCAGGGGGACATCATCCACTTCCTCAAAATGACCCCCGTTCAGAGGAGGAAGCTCATAGAGGAGATTGCCGGTATAGGGGAGTTCGACGAGAAGAAGCAAAAGGCTCTTGAGGAGCTTGGAGAGGTCGAAATAAAACTCAAAGAGTTAAAGCTCATTCTCGAGGAGTTAGAAAGCCAGCTAAAGACCTTGGAGAGGGATAGGGAGACACTTCTGCGCTATAGGGAGCTAAAGGCTAAGGAGGGGGAGCTTAGAAAGAAAATATTGGCAAAGGAGTATAGCCGCCTGCGGCGGAAAATGGAAAACCTCGAGGGGGAAAGGGAAGAGAAGGAAAACCTCCTTAGGGCGCTCGAAGGGGAGAGGGAAAAACTCTTGGAGGAACTCCAAAAAGAGGAAAATCGCCTTTCGGAAGTCGAAAAACTCCTCGAACCCTACAGGGAAAAAATCGGGAAATTCCAATCGGAGGAGGAGTTTCTAAATAGGGAGATAGAACGCCTCAGGGGGGAAATTGAAAAACTCCAAAACCTAAAGGGGGAACTGAAGCAAAGAATAGAAAACCTCAAAGGGGAGATAGAAGCAAAGGAAAACCGAAAGGCGGAGATTGAGAAGGAAATAGAGCACCTAAGGGGGGAAATTGAGCCCCTTCAAAACCTCTTGGAGGAATACGACAGGGAGCTGGAAACCCTCGAGGGGAAGCTTTCGAAAGCGGTTAAGGGACTCGAGGAGGCGGAAAGGAGGTTAAAGGAACTCCAAAGGGAGAAGGAGGAAAAGGAGAAACTGATAAGGGAGCTTCTCAAAGAGCTCGACACCCTCGATGTGAAAATTGAGAGAACGGAGGAACAGCTTAAGGAGCTCGAAAGGAAAAAGAGGGAACTCCTCGCGGGTTTTGTCGGGAATTTCTCCTACGAGAAGGAAAAACTCGAAAAACTCCTGGAGGAAAAGGAGAGGGAAAAACAACAATTGGAGGAACTCTTAAGGAAAATAGACAACCGCCTAAGGGAGATAAAGAGAAAGAAGGAGGAACTCTTAAGGGAGCAGATAAGACTCGAGGCGGAGCTCCAGAGTGCGGGCAACGAGGTGGTCGAGTTCCTAAAGCGCAACGTCGAGGGCGTTTACGGAACGGTGGCGGAGCTTATCCGCGTTCGGGACGAGGAGTATATAACCGCCGTCGAGATTGCGGGGGGAAACAGGCTTCGCTACGTTGTTGTGGAAGATGAAAACACCGCAAAGCGGTGCATAGAGCTTTTAAAGAGGAATAATCTCGGGAGGCTTACCTTTATACCGCTAAACAGAATAAGGGCGCAAACTCCCCAATTTCTCCCGCGGACGCGGGGTGTTATAGATTTCGTCTATAAACTGGTCGATTACGACCCCCACTTTGAGAAGGCGGTTCTCTACGTTTTCGGCGACACGGTTCTTGTCGAGGATTTCGAAACCGCCAAAAGGCTCGGAATAGGGATTTACCGAATGGTTACCCTCTC
>JALVTI010000095.1 GCA_027035985.1 Aquificales bacterium
GAGGGTGTCTATTTATACGACGACCGAGGGAGGGAATATATAGACCTCATTTCCGGCATAGGGGTTAACTCTTTGGGATACAACCACCCAAAGTTAACAAAGGCTATCTGCGACCAGGCGAGGGAACTCATCCACATATCCAACCTCTTCGAGGTTCCCCATCAGGAGAAATTGGCACAGAAGTTGGTAGAAACCTCTTTCGGCGCCGAAGGGGGAAAGGTTTTTTTCTGCAACAGCGGTGCGGAGGCGAACGAGGCGCTTATCAAGCTGATAAGGAAATATTGGAGAGACCGCGGGGAGGAGAGATACGAAATAATCACCTTTAGGAGTTCCTTCCACGGGAGGACTTACGGAAGCCTGTCGGCGACGGGACAGCCCAAGCTCCACGAGGGCTTTGAACCTATGCTCGAAGGCTTCCGCTACGCGGAATTTAACGACATAGATAGCGTCAAAGAGCTTATAAACGATAAAACTGCCGCCGTGTTGCTAGAGGTTATACAGGGCGAGGGGGGCGTAAACCCCGCCGACGGGAGTTTTATTGAGGAACTTTACAACCTAACCCGCGAAGCAGGGATTTTGTTTGCGATAGACGAGGTTCAAACGGGAAATGGGAGAACCGGCAGGTATTGGGGCTTTCAGCACTACGGCGTTGTTCCTGACCTCTTTTCCACGGCTAAAGGTTTGGGCGGGGGCGTTCCCGTCGGTGCGCTGGTGGCTAAAAATGAGGTCGCCGAACATTTCACGCCGGGAAGCCACGGCTCCACCTTCGGCGGCAACCCCCTGGCGATGCGGGCGGGTCTGGTCGTTTACGGGGAGCTCGAGAGCGGTCTTTTAAACCACGTCCAAAGGGTTGGCGAATACTTTAAAGGTGCCCTCGAAAGTCTCGACAAGGGTAGGGTAAAGGGTAAAGGTCTGATGCTTGGTTTGGAATTGGAAAAACCCTGTAAGGAGTTGGTTTTAAAGGGACTCGAAAAGGGACTCGTTTTCAACTGCACCGCCCAAAGGGTGCTTAGATTCCTCCCGCCTTTGGTGATAACGGAAGAGGAAATAGACCGCGCGGTGGAGGTTTTAAAAGAGATACTCTGATAATCGGTTTTCCTTGAAGTGTCTTTCCCCTTTATCGGTTTTACAGGAGAATAGTTTGAAATAACCGAAGTGGTTTTAGGAAACGGTATTTGAGACGAAAATACCAAACTCAAAGAACTTACAAACCTTATATTTCCAAAACTTACCCTCCCCATAGCGGATAAAAAGGAAAACGGAGACACTGTAGGCTTCTTCATTAGAAATTACCTATCCCACTGTATAGCGGGATAGCAAAGCAACTTTTACAATAGCACCCCGCTTACGCGGAAGTCAACACACTAAACCTGCACCCGCCTTTAGCTATTGGTATAGCAGGTTGTTATTTACGTCCGCTATTGGTGGGTATGTTAAATACAAACATTATTAGTTTGCCAATACTTTTAGGCGTATATCAACTTAAAGAATCATAGATAGCGAGATGAAAAGTAAATGACGCTCCCCTCACTAAAGTGAGGGGTAGCTCGCTCCTTTAATGGAGCGAGCTACCCCATAGGGAAGGATAAATATCTCCCTATACGCCGGGTGAGAAAATAAAATAGGAATGGGACGCCCTAAAAATAATCGAACAATACAGCCAAATATTCGATGAGTTCATTATAGCAAAAGGTCTCTACAAAGCCAAGAGGGGAAGAAAGCCA
>JALVTI010000096.1 GCA_027035985.1 Aquificales bacterium
CATCTCAATGAGGTTTCCTAAATTTTTATCCCCGTTATGGAGGCGTTGAAGGTTAGACCTCCCGCAGTGGCGGGTATGTTTTATCCCGCCGATAGGAGGGAATTGGAAAAACTTATGGATTACCTCTGTGGGGAACCCTATACGGGTGAAAAGATAAAGGCTAAGGCAGTTTTGGTTCCCCACGCCGGTTATATCTATAGCGGAAAGACCGCCTGCGAGGTCTACAAGAGGATAGAAATTCCCGAACATGTGGTTATCCTGGGTCCCAACCATACCGGTATGGGCGCCCCCGTCTCGGTTTACGACGGCGACGCTTGGGAAACCCCCTTCGGAATTGTTGAAATAGACAGGGAGATAAGGGATAAGCTTCTCCAGTTTTACGGCTTCGAGCCGGACGAGGAAGCCCACAAATTTGAACACTCGTTGGAGGTTCAAGTTCCATTCCTTCAGAAATTTGCCGAAAGACCTTTCAAGATTACCCCCATAGTTTTGAGTCTACTCCGCTACGAGGACGCCCTATACGTAGCCCGTCAGATGGCGAAGGTGTTGAGGGACTACGCAGACAACGTTTTAATCGTAATAAGCTCCGATATGTCCCACTACATACCCGCCGAGAAGGCGGCGGAGCTCGACAGGTTGGCTATAGAGTGTATGGAAAAGCTCGACACCGCCTGCCTCTACGAGAGGGTGTTCCGCTACAACATATCTATGTGCGGCGTAATACCCGCAGTGGTCGGTATAGAGGTGGCTAAGGAGCTGGGAGCTACAAAGGGTATGCTGGTCGACTACACCAACAGCGGTGATGTAACCGGAGATTACAGCAGCGTGGTAGCCTATGCGGGAATGATATTTGTATAGTCCAATCCCCGCGCTCCGCGCGGGCTTTAACTTTTTTATAGAGTTATGGAGGAGGCCCGTTTCCTAGCCGAGTGGCACCTGCAGAGGGTGGCGAGGTGGCTTACCCTCTTCGGCTATCCCACCGAGGTAGTTCCCAAACTCACAAAGGGGGATATTTACCGGTGCGCCTCCGGTAGGTGCAAAATTCTGACGACCTCCCGCCGCTGGGAGAAAACCTTCAAAAACCTAAAGGTGGATTATCTAATCCTACCCAACACGGAGGATTGGATTACCCAACTCTGCATGGTTTTGAGGCATTTCAACCTAAAACCCCGTTTGGAGCTAAATTACTGCCCCCACTGTTTGGGGAAACTGAAACCGGTCTCCCCCGAAAAGGTGAGGGATAAGGTTCCCTACTACTCCTACAAGTGCGGGAAGAATTTCACCATTTGTCCCGATTGCGGTCGGGTCTATTGGGAGGGCGGACACAAGAGGCTGATGGACAAAACCCTTTTGAGGATAAGGGAGAGGTGCAAAGACCTCTTTGGGGAACTCTAGCCTCTGCCGTTTCCCCTTTCGGAGAAGATGTTTATTCCGAGTTGCACCAAGAGGGTGAAACCGAAAATCCTCATCCCCCTCCCGAGGATGTGACCGAGTATATACCTCTTGAAGTCCATTTGAAATATCCCACCTAGCCAGCAGACCAGCTTGTAGGGTTCGCCTATCACCACCGCCCAAAAGCCGTAGCGGTTGAAGAGCGCCTCCCCCTTTAGGTAGAGTTTCTCCCCCAAAATCCTCTTTCCCCAGTGGGAGCCGAGATATTTGCCGAGGTAGTAGGTGAACACCGCGCCGAGGATGTTGCCAACGAAAGCAACGACCGCCGCAATCCAAATGTTTAACCCGAAGTAGTGGGCGCCCGCTATGAATATGTAGGGGACTATAGGGTTTATAAAGGCTTCGGTAAAGGAGATAACGAAAAGGGCGAAGTAGCCGTAATGTTTAACGAACTCCTTTGTCAGCTCGACCCACTCGGGGGGTATGAGACCTTCCAACATTAACGGTCTATGTTAAGTCCACCTCCGTCGGGTAGTCCCCGGTAAAGCAGGCGGTGCAGTAGGTTTTAGCCCCACCTTTGACAGCCCTAAGCATCCCCTCCACCGATAGGTAGTGGAGTCCGTCGGCACCTATCTGCTCCCTTATACCCTCTATGTCGTAGCGGTTGGCGATTAGCTCCTCCCGGGTGGGTATATCTATCCCGTAGAAGCAGGGGAATTTGACCGGCGGCGACGCTATCAGCACGTGAACCTCCTTCGCCCCCGCGCGCCTTAGCATCTTCACTATGCGGCGGGAGGTCGTTCCCCTCACGAGGGAATCGTCTATTATCGCAACCCTCTTTCCGTTTAGAACCGGTTTGACCGGCGATAACTTCATTAGGACTTTCAAATTCCTAAGCTCCTGAGTGGGTTCTATAAAACTCCTCCCCACGTAGTGGTTTCTAATTAATCCCAACTCCATGGGGATACCGCTCTCCTCGGAAAACCCTATGGTGGGAACTATACCGCTGTCGGGAACGGGGATAACCACGTCGACGTCCAGCTTGCCCTTTAGCTCCCTCGCCAGCTCCCTGCCGAGGCGTTTCCTAACCTCGTAGACCCAATCTCCGAAGATGTAGCTGTCGGGTCTGGCGAAGTAGATAAACTCGAATATGCAAAACGCCTTCCTCTCCCTATCCCCGAAGGGGAAGTAGCTCCTTATCCCGTCCCTATCGACGACCACCACCTCGCCCGGCTTTAGCTCCCTTTTGAACTCCGCCCCGACTATGTCGAAGGCTACGCTCTCGGAGGAGAAGAACCAGCTCTCCCCGTGCCTGCCTATCTCGAGCGGTCTAAAGCCCAGGGGGTCACGGGCGGCAATAATCCTGTCCTTTAGCAGTAGCAGTATGCTGTAAGCCCCCTCAACCTTTCGGAGGGCGTCGAAGAGGTGGGGCAGAAACTCCCTATCGTTGGGGTGGAGGGATAGCCCTTCGGGAACCCAACCTTCGGAAACGTCTATTAGATGAACGAAGACCTCGGTGTCGGAGGTGTACTTAAAGACCGCCCCGCCGTCGGAAAGCTCCTTCCGCAGTATCTTGTAGTTTGTCAAATTCCCGTTGTGGGCGATGGCAAATTCTCCCTTCGAGGTTTTAGCCAAGATGGGTTGGGCGTTGGTTCCCCCGATATCGCCGGCGGTCGAATAGCGAACGTGCCCTATAGCCGCGCTCCCCTTCAGCCTTTCCAAATCCTCCTTGCGGAGAGCCTCCAAAACCAATCCCTGCTTTTTGACCAGATAGAAATTTTCGCCGTCGGTGGAGCAAATGCCGGCGCTTTCCTGTCCCCGATGTTGGAGTGTGTAGAGTCCCCAATAGGTGTGAAGGGATGCGTTTTCGACGTTAAAAGCTCCAAATATACCGCACATTTAAAGGATTACTATTTAATCGAGGCTACAAAACCGAAAGGAGGAGAGGAAAAGAAATTAAAACCCTACATAGGGAAGTATTTGGAAATTATTTCCATCCTTTCCCTCAAGGTGTTCGGTTTCTGCTTATTTCTAACCTGCATGTGTTGTATCCATTCGGAGGACTTTCTGAGGGCTTCCACCCTGTCCCTACCCTCCCTTATCCAATAATCGGTGGGCGAGAGTTTTTTCCTTTCCGAATCCACCAATAGGAAGGCGACAACATCACTCCAATAGGGGGCTTTCGCTATATCTATTCCCAACTCCTGTAGGAGTTCGACAAATTCCAGAACCCTTTCCAGTAGATTTTCCAACTCTTCCGCCGAAAGGTTGTTAAAGGTTTCTTTCAACCAGCGGTAGAGCCACTCGTAGTACCTCTTAAAGTTGAAATACTCGTCTTTTATACCCCTCTTTAGGAGGGTATAACCCGCCAAAACCCTTGCAAGTATTCCAAATCCCTTTAACCTGCGGGTGGAGAGTTTATCCCCGTATTCCCTTAAGAGGGGTGTTTTCTCCCTATCGTAGGTGAGAATCATTAAAAGTTCCTGTTGGTTTAGGGGAGTGGGTTTGTAGTTGATACGGGTAAATATTTCCTTTGCAATTTCAAAGCCCTCAACACCGGTGTAAACTATCGCCCCCAATTCGGAGGAGAGCAATTTCCCTTTCCACTCGTCGGGTAATTCTTCAAAAGATTTCCCTTCCAAAATTTCGGTCAATTCCTCGTCTATATGGGTTAAGGTGGAATCGAGATTTATCTTGTATTCACCCCCTATAAAGTCGGCTACCGAAGAGAGCCTTTGCAGACCATCGAGCAGTAAATATTTGCCGCTTTCATTCTCCACCAATACCAAGTCGGGTAAACCTATAGTAAGCAGGGAGTATATAGCCTCCGACTGCTTTTTTCTATTCCAAACCTTTCCCCGCTGAAAGCGGGGGACTTCTATTTCTCCTCTCCTTACCTTATTCAAAATTGTTTCGACGTCCCACTGAACACGCCTGCGCTTTAGTGCCATTTCATAAAAAATTTATAGAAGAAAGGACTAAAGAAACCTTCCGGTGGAAAAATTACTTGGCGTACTCCACGTATCGGGTCTCCCTTATAACGGTCACCTTTATTTGGGCGGGGAAATCTATCTCCTCCTCGAGTCGTTTTGCAATCTCTTTAGCCATTAAAAGGGCTTCCTCTTCGCCCACCTCTTCGGGGTTGACTATTACCCTAACCTCCCTACCGGCTTGAATGGCATAGGCGTTTTGAACACCTTTAAAGGATTTGACGATTTCCTCTATCTTCTCAAGGCGTTTTATGTATTTCTCGAGCGTTTCCCTACGGGCTCCCGGTCGGGCGGCGGAAATCTTGTCGGCTATGCAGACCAGCACAACCTCGGGGTATCTCGGCTCCTCCTCCTCGTGGTGGGCGAAGATTGCATTTATAACGTAGTCGGGTTCGCCGTAGCGTTTTACCAACTCCGCGCCCGCCTTGGTATGGCTTTCGCCCAGCTCGTGGCTTACCGCCTTACCTATGTCGTGGAGGAGCCCCGCACGGATAGCCTTTTTGACGTCCAGACCCAATTCCGCCGCCAGCATACCGGCTATGGCGGCGACCTCCTTGCTGTGGTTTAAGACATTTTGAGTGTAGGAAGTCCTGTAAAAGAGCTTACCGAGGTAGTAGTGCAGGTCGGGGTGGATATCGTAAAGTTCAAACTCCTGACATACATCCTCGCCGAGTTTTTTGAGCTTCTCGTTGAACTCCCTCTTAACCTCCTCGACTGTCTTCTCTATGCTGGCGGGGTGGATACGTCCGTCGGCGATGAGCCTCTCGAGGGCTTCTTTGGCTATCTCCCTTCTGAGCGGGTCAAAGGAGGAGAGGGTTACCGTATCGGGCGTGTCGTCTATTATCACATCGACACCCGTTAGCTGTTCGAAGGTTCTTATGTTTCTCCCCTCCCTACCGATGATGCGACCCTTAAACTCGTTGGAGGGTAGCTGAACGGTGGTGGTCATGAAGTGAACCGATGCCTCGGGGGCGAGGCGCTGAACCGCCGTTAGCAGTATATCCCTCGCGCGGGTCTTAGCCTGTTCCTTAAATTCCTCTTCGAGTTCTTTCAGTTTCTTCGCTATCTCCTTGCGTTCCTTCTCCTCCAATACCTTGAAGAGTTCACTTTTAGCCTCTTCATAGGAGAGATTGGATATTTCAAGGAGCTTCTGCAGTTGCTCCTCTTTAACCTTTTCCACCTCTTGGAGTTTTTTCTTTATAGTTTCCTCCAATTTGTGGACTTCCTTCTCCTTCTCCAACAGTTGGCGCTCCAGTTCCTGAAGCTCCTTATAGCGTTTGAAGAGCTCTTCCTCCCTCCCCTCGAGGTTAGCCCATTTCCTGTCCAAAACCTCCGAGCGTTCCTTTAATTTCTCCTCCTCCTCCTTTAGGGAGGTCTCCCGCTTTGAGAGCTCTTCCCTTTTTAGTTCCAATTCCAGTTTTAACCTTTCGAGGTTTCTCTTTTCCTCCTCCAACTTTTGGAAGAGCTCTTTTAATTCCTCTTCCTTTTTGCGCTTTATCTCCTCCTCCAGGCGGAGTTTGAGCCTCTCCAATTCCTCCTTAAGGCGGGTTTCGTAGAGTTTCTCCCACTTTTTCTTTTCCTCCTCCAGAAAGGCGTTAAACTCCTCCTCCGCCTCCAAACGGGCGCGGTCTACCAGTTTTTGAACTTTTCTCTCCGAATATAGGTATCCCGCCGCCCCTCCGAGCGCGGCGGTAAATAGCGCGAAAACCACTTCGAGCATCTCTAACCTCCTCTTTCGAAAATGCCGCTTGGGGTAACTATCAGGTCTAGGGGAATGTCGTGCTCCTCACAGGGAACGTTTTCGACCAGCTGAAAGTCGTAGGCGACGCCGACTTTTACACCCTTAACGCGGGGGAGAAAGCGGTCGTAAAAACCCTTTCCCATTCCGAGGCGACACCCCCTTTTGTCGAAGGCTACCCCCGGAACGGTTACGAAGTCTATTTTTTCCGGTTTGAAAATCCTACCCCCCGCCGGTTCGGGGATACCGAAGCCCCCCTTTACAAGGGGTGTCCCTTCCGCCAGTTCGACCGCCAGCATATCGCCGTCGCGGGTGACTTTCGGGAGTAACAAAACCTTTTGGGGGTCTCTTAAGACCTCCTCAAAGAGGGGTCTTAGGTCTATTTCTCCCCTTACGGGGTAGTAGAGCATAACCGTTTTTGCCCTTTTAAAGGATGAAAGTTCCTTTATCCTCTCACACACCTTTAGGGAAGCCTCCCTTATCTCTTCCTCGCTTAGGGATTTTCTCTTTTGAAGCATTTCCCTTCGGAGTGTCTCCTTTTCCCTTCCGACCATGGTGGGTTTCTCCCTTTTGGAAGTCCGCCCCGCCCCCAGGGCGTGAGGGCTGTTATTCCCAGATGGGACCCAAAGGTAAAGGTGGGAAGGCTACCCCCGTGCCCCCCTTTCGGAGGGTGATGTCCCCAAAGGGATAGGGGACATCGGGGGACCCGCCTTCCCTCTTAGGGTGCCCGTAGTCCCCGAAGGGAATAACCCCCCCACGACACCGGGCAGGGCGGCTCTCTCCAAGCAATATCAAATATACATCAACCCCGTGGGGCTAACCCTTCGCTCACTCAGAAAATTTTCCCGAAAGGGGTTGCAATTTATAAATAGAAAACTAAATTTCCTTTATAAGGAAAAACTAAAGGGAGGTGCCAACCATGGCAGAAAAAAAAGAGCAAGTTAGGGTGGAAGACCAAGTTAGGGCTCTCATCGCCCAAATCGAAAGCATAAGGGCTGAAATCGCAACCCTCGACGCCGCAATCAACGCACTCAGGCAAACCGTCGCAACCTTGAGAACCCTTAAAAAGCTCGGAAAAGGTAAAAACGTCCTCATACCGGTGGGTTCCATCGCACAGGTCGAAATGAAGATTGAAAACCTCGACAAGGTGGTCGTTTCGGTAGGTCAAAATATCTCCGCCGAGCTCTCCTACGACGAGGCGGTCAAATACATCGAGGACGAGATTGAAAGGATTCTCGCTCTCAGGCTCGTTCTCGAGCAGACCATCGCAGACCTCTACACCCAAATCGACGCCCTCATCAGGGGTCAATCCCAAGAGCAACCCCAGGAAGGGGAAAACAAATAATCACTTCCCCCTTTCGGTTTTCCTTTCTAAATTCTCCCTTAAAGAGGAGGCT
>JALVTI010000097.1:0-23198 GCA_027035985.1 Aquificales bacterium
TTGCCCACTTAAGTTGAAATGTATACAACATCTTTTAAAGGTTTTTCCCCAAAGGGTAACCCCAACATAGGTTCATTATTTATCAAACTTATATATTCAACCGTTCCCGAAATGCCTAAAATTACATTATTAAGTTGATTTCCATCTTTATATACGGCAACCGTGTAGTCTCCGGCGGGTAAATCCGCGACGTCTAAATTATTTAAACCCTTTACCAGATCAACTTGTTCGGTTTTTACAACTTTTCCGGTATTTTTATCGGTAATAGTTACATCAACCGTTCCATAATTTTCTGGGCTTAATAAAACATATTGGAGAGAAGTATCGGTAATCTCATCGGTTTGGAAAATTACATTTTTTCCTATTAAAAAACCTGCTTGGGTTACATAATTCAATCTTTGTGCCGCCGCTAGGGATTGCATGGTTTCTTCCAAACGGGTTAAGAATGAAATCTGTTGCAATTGATAATTTTGATTTATCAAATCTTCGATTTTTAAAGGTTCCGTAGGGTCTTGAAGCTCTAACATTTTCAAATAGATTTTTAAAAAATCTTCCGTACTTATATCGTAAGGGTTGTAGTCGTTATCCACATATTGGATATTTGTTCCTATTTCATTTAACTGCATTTAGGAGACAACCTCCGATTGTTTAATTTTATTATAAAGTTGGAGAATCTGATTCCAACTTTCTTGCAAAGATACCTTTTCATTAACTTTTTGTTTGAAATAGTCGTCTATTAAAGGCTTAGCCTTTATTGCCAAATCTACTTGAGGATTAGAACCTTCTTTATAAATTCCAAGATTAATTACATCTTCCATCCGCTCGTAAGTTGCATATACGCTTTTTATATATTGGGAAGCTTCATATATTTCGGGTGGGGTGACATTGGGCATAATTCTGCTAATGCTTTTTAAAGGGTCTATAGCGGGATATATATTTTCATACGCCCGTTTTCTGCTAAGGATAATATGCCCATCGAGAACACCTATCATAAAATCGGCTACCGGGTCGGTTATATCATCGCCTTCTACCAATACCGAAAAGATACCCGTGATACTTCCCTTCCGAAATTTTCCACAACTTTCCGCTATAAGGGATAGGTCGTAGAACACAGAGGGAGTATACCCTTTGGCTGTCGGAGGTTCTCCCGAAGCCAAGCCTAATTCCCGCTTTGCCATAGCAAAGCGGGTGATAGAATCCATAATAAATAAAACGTTATAGTTCTTTTCCAAAGCAAAGTAACGGGCCATCACTATAGAGGAAAAAGCTGCCTTAACCTTATTGACGGGTGGTTCATCGGCGGTGGAAACAATTACTATACTTTTTTCCATTCCCTCTTTACCCAGAATATCCTCAACAAACTCTTTAACTTCCCTTCCCCGTTCTCCTATTAAAGATAGGATGACTAAATCGGCTTCGGCATAACGCGTTATCATTCCCAATGTTGTTGTCTTACCTACACCTGCAGCGGCAAAAATTCCCACTTTTTGACCCTTTCCAAGAGTATAAAGTCCATTTATTGCCCTTATACCGGTATCAAAAGGCTCTTTTATTTTTTCCTTCATAAGGGGATTTATAGGTTCCAATTTGATTTCTAAAGGAATGGTATCCAATAAAGGTTGGTTTCTATCTAAAGGTATACCAAAGGCGTTAACAACTTTACCAATTAAACTTTCTCCTACATAGACAGAAACCGGTATATCTTTAACCTCTATACGTGAATTGCTACCTATCCCGTAAAGATTTGAAAAGGGCATTATAACCGCTACATCGCCGTTAATAGAAATAATTTCTCCAAAAATAGTTTGCTGCGGTGTTTTAATTTCGACCAAATCGCCGACTTTCCCATAGGGAACAGTGGCTTCTATATATATACCGCCAATACGCTGGATTTTCCCGTAAATTTTAAACTGTCTAATAGACATTTCTTTTAAAATTTAAATTTTTAGTCCTTATGCAGGATATAGCCAAGTTCTTTATCCTCCTGGGGGTTCTGTTTTTCTCCCTAGGTCTGCTCCTGTGGGTTTTCGGAAAATTTCTTCCCTTCCTGGGATACCTTCCGGGGGATATAGAGATTAAGAGGGATAACTTTTCGCTCTACATACCTTTGGGGAGCTCCCTGCTTATAAGCCTAATCCTCACACTGGTGCTGAACCTAATCCTATGGTTGGTGAATAGAAACTAAATTTCCCACCTTTGACAAGGCTCATTTTTATTCCCCCTTTGTGGGGTTAACTTAAAAGACAACACCACTTAAGGAGGTAGGGCGATGCCCAAAATAAACAGGTATAGCGAACTAATCCGAACCGCAAAAACCGAGGCAAAGGTTGATTACGTTGACAGGCATTCCCCCTTCGTTTACGTAGAGGGTGAAGCCGTAAAGGGTCAAAAGCTCAAAGTAAAGGTTAAGGTTGGAAAGGATTACGCCCACCCTATGGACCACGACCACTACATAGCTTACGTTCAACTTTGGGATGGGGATACCCTTTTGGGACACGTTCAAATCCAACCCGAAATGCTCGGAAATCAAAAAGACCAGGTTGAGGTCGACTTTTACATAGTCCCCATGAAGAAGAAACTCAAACTCCACGCCATGTCCTACTGCACCAAACACGGTCTTTGGGAAAGCGACGTTGTAGAGGTTGACGTCAAAGAACCCGAAACCGCAAACGCTTAATTAGTCTTTTCTAACCTTTTTTGGGAATTTTTTTCACTTGCCTTTCTCCTCAAACCTTCTATAATCCCCGAGGTATGATGATGTGGAATCAAAATCCTCAACAGGTGGCTGCCGCAATTAAGCAGTCGCTCTTTGTTAGGACTATGAACTACACCGCCCTTTGGACGGTTCTATACGGGCTTTTCGTCGCCCTTTTGGTCGGCACCGGATTGGATAGGGTTTTCGCCAATCCGGTTATCTCCATCATCCTAGCCTTAGCCGTAATGGGCGGTGGCTTTCTGGTCAGAGACCCCCTTCAGGCTTCCAAAGGTTTGCTCTTCGGTTACGGGGTGTTTACCTCTTTCGCACTGGCGGCTATAAGCTCTTACTTCATACATCTGGTCGCCTACTACAACAGCGGAATTTTGATTGGGGCTTTGGTTACCACCTTCCTAATCGGTGGGGCAACCGTCTACGCCGCCAGAACGGTAAACATCTCGCAGGATAAAGCTCAAGCCGTCGTTAAATTTCTAATCATCGTTGGATTGGCCGCATTCGTTGCGAGCATCATAAACATCTTCCTAAAATCGGGAATTCTCGGTTTGATAATAGCGATTGTCTTCCTCGTGTGGTCGGTTGCGGCTCTTTTTATAACGCTAAACCAATTGGACCAAATAGAGGAAATGGTAGGTTCCGACCCCGAGATTCTCGACCGCCTAGCCCTTTGGGAGTCGGTGAGCGTATTTATTCTCTTCTACGATATCTTTATCAGCCTATTGGAAATCCTTCTCTCCCTTTTGGGGAACGAGGAGTAATCCTTTCCCTTCTTGACATCCCTTTTTACATTGCTAAAATTGAAAAGTATGCTGGGAGCGGTAATCGTAACCGTAGTAATGGGAATCCTCATCGGCGGTCTGACCATTGCCCTCTGGAAGCTGGGAACCAAAGAACCCGCCCACGTAAAAAACAGATAACAAACCTCTCATTATCCCGTCTACTTCCGTTTAAAATATTTAATCCCCCGTAATGGGGAAAGTTATTTTCGTCACCGGTGGTGTTTTATCGTCCATAGGTAAAGGGGTTACCTCGGCGTCCATCGCCACAATCCTCGAATCTATGGGTTACAAGATAACCCTCCAAAAGTTTGACCCCTATCTCAACGTTGACCCGGGAACCATGTCCCCCTACCAGCACGGGGAGGTTTACGTCACCGAGGATGGGGCGGAAACCGACCTCGATTTGGGACACTACGAGAGGTTCACCAACGTAGTTTTGACGAGGGATAACAACGTAACGGCGGGAAGAATCTATTACGACATCGTCCGTAAGGAGAGAAAGGGCGAATATCTCGGTGCCACCGTCCAGGTGATACCCCACGTTACAAATGAGATAAAGAATTGGATTAAGAAGGTTACAAAAGGGGTAGATGTGGCGATTGTTGAAATAGGCGGAACGGTTGGAGATATAGAGGGACTTCCCTTCCTCGAGGCGGTGCGCCAACTCGCCATGGAACTCGGAAAACCCAACTACGCCTTTGTTCACGTGACCTACGTTCCATATGTCAAAGCTGCGGGCGAGCTCAAGACCAAACCGACCCAGCACTCGGTCAAGGAGCTTAGGGCTATAGGTATTCAACCCGACGTGATAGTCGCCCGTTCCGAATTCGAACTGCCGGAGGGGATTAAGAGAAAAATCGCCCTCTTTACCAACGTGAGGGAGGATGCGGTAATATCCGCCCCCGATTTGGAATACATATACGAGGTTCCCCTTAAGTTCCAAGAGGAGGGTCTCGACAGACTGATAACCGACCTCCTCGGGTTGGAATACAGAAAACCCGACCTATCCAAGTGGAAAAATATCGTCCAAACCCTAAGGGAGGCGGAGGAAGAGGTCGAAATCGCCATAGTCGGGAAATACATAGAGTTAAAAGACGCCTATAAGAGTTTGATAGAAGCCCTCACCCACGGGGGAATTGCGAATAGGGTTAAGGTGAAACTCCGTTGGGTAAATTCCGAAACCTTCAAACCGGAAGATGTGGAGGGTGTTGACGGAATCCTCGTTCCGGGCGGTTTCGGCGAAAGGGGAGTGGAGGGAAAAATAGAGGCGCTCCGCTACGGCAGGGAAAACAATATCCCCACCTTCGGTATATGCCTCGGAATGCAGATGATGGCGGTGGAATTCGCCCGCAACGTATTGGGACTAAAGGACGCCCACTCAACCGAATTCGACCCCGACACCTCCCATCCCGTAATAGACATACTTCCGGAGCAGAAAAACATAGACCAGCTCGGCGGAACTATGAGACTTGGCGCTTACCCCTGTATAATCCTCGAGGGAACTAAAGCGTGGGATATTTATAAGAAAAAAGAGGTTTACGAGCGACACCGCCACCGCTACGAGTTCAACCCCGCCTATAGGGAGACCTTCGAAAAGGCGGGCATGGTGGTTTCGGGACAATCCCCCGATGGTCGCCTGGCGGAGATTATTGAACTCAAAGACCACCGCTGGTATATAGGTTGCCAATTCCATCCCGAATTCAAATCGAAACCCTTCCAACCCTCCCCAATCTTCGCCGACTTTATAAGGGAAGCCCTTTCCTATAGGAGGGAAAAGAAAAAATAATTCCCTTTTTAGGTCTTTTTTCATTTTTCCTGCCGAAGTTTTCCCTAATCTTTAATCCCATGGAAGGAAAGCAAAATTACGAAAACCCTTATAAGGATTTGAAAAAATGCGAAGACCCCAACGCGGAGTGCTTTAAATGCGGCTCAAAAGAGGACTTATACAGAGACCCCTATATAGACGGTTTATGCTTTTGCAAAAACTGTTGGGAGGAGAGACTTATAACGGAAAAACTCACCGAACTGGGAATGGAGGAGGAAATTCCCTTTGACGAATAACTACTTTTCGTCCTCCATAAACTGTTTTTCGATTTTTATAAACTTGTAGAGTCCGTAGATGAAAAAAAGAGCCATTGCAAGGAGAAGGAAGTTTGCAATCCACCTTTCATAGCCGTTCATTTTCTTTTTCCTCCTTTAGGAGTCTAATTAATCGAATAACCCGAAAGTGTTCTATGATTACCGCAAAACCCAACAGGAAGAAAGTTATAACTCCAATCGCTATGAGGAGTATATCGAATAATTTGTTATAGTGTTTTAATCCCCAGCTAAAAGTTCCACCTCCCACCGATAGCAATAGAATGATTAAGAGTTTAATAATCTCGGTGCGGTATTTTATCTCCTCCTTTATAGCCTCCCTTTGGTTTTTGCTCGTCTTTTAACCCCTTTAGAGGAAATCCCCGCGCGAAGCGCGGGCTCTTATTTTCTGTAATCGAGAAAAATCTTTGAGGGAACGACCCCCCGTTGCCCTTGGTATTTTCCGTTATAGGGGTTTTGCGGAATGCGGTCGACCTTTGCGAAGACGAGCTGACATATCCTCATTTCGGGGTAAAGCCTTATCGGGTAGCTGTTGGCGTTGTATAACTCTAAGGTAAGCTGTCCCTTAAAACCGGCGTCGACCCAGCCGGCGTTTTCTATAAACAGTCCAAGCCTTCCCAAGGAACTCCTTCCCTCCACAAAGGCGGTAAGGTCGGGCGGAAGCTCTATATACTCGAGGGTGGTAGCCAGTATAAACTCCTTAGGTTGGATGAAAAAACCTTCCCTACCAACGGTTTGCCTCTCTATCTCCCACGTAGGGTTTTTAACGTCTATGTAATCCCCAACGCGGTATCTCGCAATTTCGAAACCCAATCGGAGGTCTAGGGAGGAGCACTGAACCAACTCCTCCGAAAAGGGTTCTACCTTTAATTTTCCCTCCGCTATGAGGGTTTTAATCGTTATATCGCTCAATATCATTAAGAGGTGTTATTTTTAACGGAGAGCCCTTAAGGAGGAAAGGGAAAGGTCTAAGACCTCCGCTTGTAAACGAAAACCGGTATGTGTGCCTTTCTTAGGACTTCCAAACTTACGCTACCCATAAGGATGCGTTTTAGACCGGAGAGACCCTTATTCGCCACCATAACCATGTCGAAATCCCTCTGTTGGAGAACCTCTATGATACCCTCAGCGGGGTCTCTCTCCTCTATGTAGACCACCTCGCAGGGGAGACCTTCTTTTTCAAAGCTTTCCCTAATTTGGTTTAACCTCTCCTCTTTCTTCTCCCTTATTTGGGGAAGGATATTTATTCCCAATTTCTCGAGAATGGGAAGCTCTATCTCCTCCTCAACGTGGATTAAGGTTACCTTAGACCCGAAGGGTTTTAAAAACTCCTTGACGTATTCGAGCATTGCATCGGCTATCTCGGAAAAGTCGTAGGCTATGGCAACGTTTTCCAATTTGTTAATGGCGTGTCCCTTAACCACCAAAACCGGTCTTTTCGAGTGTTTAACGACCGCCTCGGAGGTGCTACCGAGCAGTATCCTCTCAACCAGTCCCTTTTGGTGTCCACCTAAAATGGTGAGGTCTACGTCGAGTTCCTCCTCCTGCTCGACTATAACGTCGGCGGGACTGCCTATATCAATAATGGTTTCGACCTCAAAGCCTTCCAAGCGCTTTTTCAAATTTTCGAGCAGATTTTCCGCCGCTCTCCGCTTGGTTTCCTCTATCTCCTCAATTACCGAAGCGTCTATAACGTCGACCACCATAGTTTCCGGCATCGACACGTATACCAGAGGGGATATGACGTGAAGCAGATAAAATTTGGGTTTGAATTTCTCACCGATAAACTTGGCGGAAGCGACAACCGCCTCCGTAACGTCGGAAAAGTCCACGGGAACCAAAACTTTCTTTAACATTCGGTCGCCTCCCCAAAAATTAATTTAGACCTATTTGACAAAGACTACTGGTCCCTGCGCGTTGTGCATTACGAAATAGGCAACGCTTCCAAGCAGTATCTCCTTTAATGGACGGGTTCCAAAGGCTCCCATAACGAGAAGGTCGACATTCCCGTTAGCCTGATACTCCACCAGTTGCTCTTCGGGAAAACCCTTTAGGAGGGTAAAGGTGTAATCGGCACTTTCCTCACCCAGGATTTTGTCCGCCTCCGCCTTCAGTTGGTCTATCACCTCCTCGGGAAAACTCTCGTTGGGTTCCACGAAAATAACCTCTAAATTCGCCCCGTATCCCTTCGCCAATTCCGCCCCAACCTTTAAAGCCTTTCTTGCAACGGGGGAGCCATCGAAGGCTATCCCAACCCTCTTAATGGGTTTGTAGTTATCCCTCGACACAAAGACGGGACAGGGAGCCTTTCTTATAACCCTCTCGGCGGTCGAACCTATTAAAACACCCTTTACCAGGTGCATACCCTTATAACCAACAAAAATCAGGTCATTCTCATCGGCTTCCGCGGCTATCTCTTCGTAAGGAATACCCTCTACCTGCACCAGCGAAACCTTAGCCCCCTTCTGTCTCCCCAGTTCGGCGAATTCCTGAAACAGAACATCGGCTTTTTTCTCGAGGGCTTCCTTTACCTTTTGGGAAATTCCCAGGTAGAAGGTAAAACCCAGTATTCCGGCAAGGTCTTCGAGCAAAGTTTCGTCCAGAAGCCTCTTGTCTATTACGTAGATTCCGACAACCGGAATGTTTAACTTAGACCCCAAATCGAAGGCGTAATTAGCCGCGGCATAGGATGAGGGACTTCCATCAAAGCCGACTATAAGCCTATTTATCATAAAGAAAAATCGTAAACCTTAAACCTAACGCTATAAAGGAATGGATAAGGTTAATCCTTTAACCGCCGGCAAGAATGGTTAATTTTTTCAAGTCGATGAAAGAGTGTCCCTATATCGTTGAGCAAATAGTCCGTCCGACGGGTATTCCCGACCCCGAAGTGGAGGTTAGACCCACCGAAAATCAGTTAGAGGATTTGATAAAAGAGATAAAAGCCCGCGCGGAGCGCGGGGAAAGGTCTTTGGTTTTAACGACCACTAAAAGACTTGCTGAAGAGGTTGCCGACTATCTGTCAGAGAGGGGTATAAGGGCGAAATATCTACACTCCGATTTGAACGCCATAGAGAGGGCAAAGGTTATAAAGGAACTCCGAGAGAGAAAGATTGATGCGATAGTAGGGGTAAACCTTTTGAGGGAGGGGTTAGACCTCCCGGAGGTTTCGTTGGTCGCCATTTTAGAGGCTGACAAGGAGGGATTTTTAAGGAGTTACCGAAGCCTTATACAGATAATCGGGAGGGCGGCTCGCCACGTAAACGGCAAGGCTATCCTTTACGCCGACCGCATCACCCCCTCGATGAAAAAAGCTATTGAGGAAACCGAGAGGAGGAGAAAAATCCAACTCGAATACAACAAAAGGCATGGAATAACTCCAAAACCTATAAAGAAGAGGGTTGTTAGTCTCCTTTCGGTGGAGGGTTTGGATTTGGAGCGGAAACTTCCGGGGGTAGATATTGAAAAATTCCGCTCCGAGGAGGAGGTTTTAAAGGAAATTTCGAAACTGGAAAAGGAGATGTGGGAAGCCGCCAACAATTGGGAGTTTGAAAAGGCGGCAAAACTCCGCGATAGGATAAACGAGTTAAAAAAACTGGTAGGTTTGGTTTAAGCCTCCAATTCCATTTCTTTTGGGACTTCGAGAATAATGGTGTAGGCAACTAGAAAGCCGTCGAATCCGTGCTCTTTTGTGTAGTTTACCTTTATATCTTTTATAGTTGCTCCGCTTTCTTGAAACGTATCGAGGAGTTCGTTCAATTTGGTCGTAATTTCTACCGAATTACCTTCGAGGACTACAAACTCCGCCTTTATCTTTCCCATATGGGGTTAATATAGGTTGGGAACCAAAAGGTGGAAAAAGAAAACATTAACCTTCCCCCAAGGGGAACTTTTCCACAAACTCAACCCTAACGCGGCGAAACTTTAAATCGGGCTCCCTCGAGAGGGGGTCGGTTCTATCCTCCAAAAGGAGGTTTGTCGGCGTATCGGTATACCAAAGGGGGTAACCGAAATAGGTAAAGATATGTTTTCTCTTTATCCTCCTGAGGAACAAAACCCTATAAATCTCCCTCTCCCCGTCTGTTATCCTTATCACATCCCACTCCGAGAGACCGAGGGCGGCGGCGTCCTTTGGGTGCATAACGGCAAAGGGCGGCAGTTCGGTCTTCATCAGAAGCTCCGACTTACCCGTTTTGGTCATGGTGTGCCACTGGTTTTTGAGCCTACCGGTGGTGAGGATAAATTCGTCCTCCTCGAGGAGGTTTTCCAAACCCCTTTCCCTCCAGAGGTCTTTATCCACATCGGCGACCTCCCAGGGCGTGGGATGGAATTTCGCCTTCCCGCTTTCGGTTTTGAACTTCCAACCCTCCCCTTGTCGGTAGAGGTGTTTCCCACCCCACCTTTTGGGAAGGTCTCTTTCATCAAAGGCGCTTATATCGCAGAGTCTCTCCTTTGTGGTCTTTTTGAATTCCTCGAAAATCTCACCCCTATCGCGGTAGGGGAAAAGTTTCTCTCCTCCCAACCTTTGGGCGAACTCGGTAAAGATTAACCAATCGGGTTTGGTGTTGGGAGGGGGTTCCACCTGCCGGTTTATGAAGGTCAGAGTCTTATCGGAGGAGGTCATTACCCCCTCCTTTTCGGGGACAACTTGGGCGGGAAAGACCAGATTGGCAAACTTTAGGGTATCCGCATCGGCGTAAGCCTCGTTTACAACCAAAAAGACCCTCTCGAGCGCCCTCCAAACCTTATCCAACCTCGGTAAGGTTATCGCCGGATTTGTCCCCACCACCCAGAGGAGTTTTATCCTCCCCTCCAACATGAGGTCTATCGCGTCGGTTATCACCGCACCGGGTTTGGGATTTATACCCTTCACCCCCCAGAGGGTCTCTATTTCCCTTCTGTCCCTTTCGTTGGATACATCCCTGTAGCCGGGCAAGCCGTTGGTTAGATATCCGACCTCCCTACCGCCCATCGCGTTGGGCTGTCCCGTCAGGGAGAAGGGGCATCCCCTGTCGCCGAGCCTACCGGTGGCCAGGTGGAGGTTTATCAAGGCGAGATTTTTAGCCACCCCGTTGACGGACTGGTTTAAACCCATACTCCAAAAGGAGACCAACTTTTTAGCATTCGCAAAGAGGTAGGCGAGAAGCTCTATATCCCTTTCGCGGATACCGCAAATTTTCGCCGCTACGTGGGGCGGATATTTTGACGCCTCCTCGAGTGCCTTTTCAAACCCTTCGGTGTAGTTTTTTACGAAATCCCAATCTATCCACCCCTTCTTGTAGAGAAGGTGGAGAACCGAGTTTAGCAAAACCGTATCGGTGCCGGCGTTTATGTTGATAAAGAAGTCGCTCTTTTTTACCGTTTCGGTCTCCACGGGGTCTACGGTCACCACGACGGTGTCGGGCTTTCTCGAGCGCTGAATGCGGTTGAATAGAACCGGGTGGGCTACCGCCGCGTTGGAACCGATAAAGAGGAAAACGTCGGCGTCCTCGAGGTCGTCGTAGGAGCAGGGGGGACCGTCGCTGCCAAAGGCTTTTTTGTAAGCCACCACCGCCGAAGCCATACAGAGGCGCGAATTGGCGTCTATGTTGTTGGTCTTAAGAAAACCTTTTGCGAACTTGTTTATAACGTAGCTATCCTCGGTCGTAAGCTGTCCCGATATGTAAAAGTAGACCTCCTCGGGGGAGAGACTTTTAAATTTCTCCGCCAATAGGTTGTAAGCCTCCTCCCAGGAAATCCTTTTAAAGGAACTCTCTATATCCTCCCTGTAGAGGACTTCGGTAAGCCTATTTTTGTCCAACGTTTGGGGTATCGTTACCCCTTTTAAACATATCAAACCCCTATTGGCGGGGTGGTTTTTATCCGCCCTCACCTTTAGGGGTGTGGGTATAACCTCGTCCACCAAAGGGGTCTTTCCGTTCCCGTTTACCCTAACGGAGACCAGTCCGCAACCCACCCCGCAGTAGGGACACTGAAAACCTCCCTTCCCCATCAGGGTCTATGATTGGTTTTCTCCCTTCCACCTTTGGGTTTTCCCTTCGGACAATTTTCTCCACCAAAGGGGGACAAGGATGTTTTTTTAAAAGACCTTTTCGGGGAACCCCTGCGGAAAAAGATAACCCCCGATGGGTGAGAAAGAGAAAAAACTAAACCGCATAGAGAGGATAAAGAAAGAACTCCACCCCTTCGAGGAGGAGTTCAAAAGGAGGATGGAGCGCTACTTCGAAGAGGGGGACTACAAAAAGATACCCCCCGACGACATAGAGCGCCTGAAGTGGTACGGGATTTTCTACCGGAAGGCTACGCCGGGGTATTTCATGATAAGGATAAGGGTGCCCGGAGGGGTTTTGAGCTACCGCCAGGCAAAACGTGTTGCCGAGCTTGCGAAGAAATACGCCCGCAATCTGGTCGAGATTACCTCCCGCCAACAGCTCCAAATAAGGTGGGTTGAATTGAAGAACATAAAGACCATCTTGGAAGGTCTCGAGGAGGTCGGGCTTACAACCCTCCAAACCGGTATAGACAACCCGCGAAATGTGGTTCAAGACCCCCTTGCGGGATTGGCTTACGAGAGCGTAATAGACACCACCCCTTTGGTCTTCGACATGACCAAAGCTATCTTGGGCAAGCGGGAGTTTGCCGACCTCCCGAGGAAAGTCAACCCCGCCATCTTGGGTTCGACCAGAGACCCGATAAACGCCCTCTACAACGACATAACCTTTTACCTTGCCGAAAGGGATGGAGAATACGGTTTCAACCTTTACCTGGGCGGGAAGATAGGTTCGGGGGGACCCCAAAAGGGGTTCGATATGGATATGTTCGTCCGACCGGAGGAGGTTGTCGAAGTCTTTAAAACCGTTTTGAGGATTTACGCCGAAAAGGGTTACCGCGATAACCGGAACAGAAACAGACTTTACTTCCTCGTTAGGGATATGGGGATAGAACTGTTCCGCGGGGAGATAGAAAGACGTTTGGGAAAAGAGTTCCCATTTAAGGGTGAGGATAAAGTTAAAACCTACGGCGAGAGGGTCGGAATTATTCCCCAAAAGGGGGAACTCCATGCGGTCGACATAGGCGTCCCGTCGGGGAAGATATCGGCGGAGGACTTCGAAAAGGTTGCCGAGCTGGCAAAGCGTTACGGAAACGGGGAGCTCCGTCTCTCGACCTACCAAAATATCTATGTGGTAAATATCCCCGCTTCGCGGGTTAGGGAACTCACCTTAGACTCGGACTACGAATACCTGAAGGGCTTGGACGGCGCTTGGGTGGTCAACACCATTGCCTGCGCCGGTAGCGACACCTGCCATTTTGGGGTAATAGAGAACAAATCGGACGCCCAAAGGGTTGCCAAATATCTATCCTCCCGCATTCCGCTCGACAGTCCCATAAGAATCCACTGGTCGGCTTGCGTCAAGGGGTGTGGACAGCACGGCGCGGCGGATGTGGGCTTTGTGGGAACCAAAATAAAGGTCGGTGATAAGGCAGTCCCCGCGGTGGAAGTCTTTTTGGGGGGAAACCACCACATGAAGGCTAAAAAGGTCGGAAAAGTCCCCCTTGAGGGTTTGGAAAAGCGGCTTGAAAACCTCTTTAGGTATTACTACAACAACCGCCGCAGGGGGGAAACATTCTTCCATTTCGTCCACCGAAAGGGTATAGACCACTTTAAGAGGTTCTTCGAGGTGTGAGGTATGCCCCTCTTTCCCGCCTTTGTTTCCCTAAAGGGTAAGAAAATCCTCGTTGTGGGTGGCGGCAAAGTTGCCACCCGAAAGGTAGAAAAACTCCTCCCCTTTGGTGGAGATATAACGGTCGTAGCCCCAAGGGTGTTGAAAAAACTCAAAAAACTCGCGAGGGAGGGAAAGATAAAACTCAAACGCCGAAGGTTTCTAACGGGGGACTTGAAAAACGCCTTTATGGTTGTGGTTGCGGTCGACGATACAGACCTGCAGAGGAAAATTTTCAACCTCTGCCAAAAGCGGGGAATTCTTTGCAACTCGGTAGACAGTCCCGACTACTGTAACTTTATCTTTCCCGCGTTGGTGGTAAAGGGGGATTTGGTCGTGGGTATCAACACCGGTGGCAAAGCCCCCGCCCTCTCGAGGGAGATCAGAAAACTGATAGAAAGGAGTCTCCCCGAAGGAATAGAAACTATTTTGGAAACCCTTTACAGGGAGAGAAAACGGCTTCCCAAAGGTAGAGAAAGACAAAGATACCTAACCCGTTTGGCGGAGGAACTGATTAAACAAAAAGTGGAAAGGGAAAGTTAGATTCCCAAAAAGTCAAAAAATCTCCTAACCCACTCGGGGTATTTTTTCTTATCTATTTCCCCTTTGGGTTCGGAAGAAATTTCTCTGCCTTTAGGGGTTTCCTTTTCCTCCTCACCTTGAGCGGTTTCCACATTCTCACCACCTTTTAGGGTCTCCTTTTTCTCCAACTCCAAGGGGAGGAATTCGCATTCGTCTATATCCGCAAAGGGGTCGGTGGTTCTCCTCTTGGTCTCGAAGGGGATAACGACCTTAAAGTAAGGTTTGTATTTCTCCCAGTTTTCGAGAATCTCTTTAGCCCATTCGCTATCGGTCTCTATATAGTGTTTGTCGAGCCAGTATTTGAGCTCAATCTCCGCCCTCTTGTCGAGGAGGGGAACGGTGTAAACGTAGCCTTTGTTTATTCTCTCATCCAATTTGCCGTCGAGGTCGAGCACATACGCCCTTCCGCCGGTCATTCCCGCACCGAGGTTGTAGCCGGTGGAACCGAGAACTATAACCACCCCTTCGGTCATGTACTCGCAACAGTGGTGTCCCGCGCCCTCCACTACGGCAACCGCGCCGCTGTTTCTAATGGCGAAACGCTCGCCCACCTTACCGGCGATAAAGACCTCCCCGCCGGTTGCGCCGTATAGGCAGGTATTGCCCGCCAAAACGAGGTCTTTTGTTTTCTTAAGCTCCCAGGGGAAGGGTTTTATAACTACTTTGCCGCCGCCCAGACCTTTGGCGACGTAGTCGTTCGCCTGACCTATCAGCACGACCTCGAAGTGTTTGGGTAGGAAAGCCCCGAAGCTCTGACCCGCCGTTCCCTCGAAGGTAAGGCGTATCTTTCCGTCGTAGCCGCTCTCGAGAACGGTTTTAACCAACTTGGTGGGGATACTCCTATAGACGTTCCTAATGGGGTATCTCCTATTTATGTTCTTCTTGAGGTGGATGTCATAAGAGAGCTCCTCCAGGAGGACGTCGTTAAAGTTGAAATTGGGGTTGTCGTTTCTAAAGACTTCGCACTTTCGAGGTTTGTCTTTGGGTATATCCCTCAAAAGGGCTTCAACCTTTATTTTGGGAGCCTCGGGGTGTTTTTCGGCAGTGTTATCCACCTCGAGGAGGTCGTATCTTCCTATTACCTCGTCGAGGTTTCTAATTCCGAGCTCCGCCATAAGTTCCCTCAAACTCCAAGCCACCGCGAGGAAGTAGACGATTACGTCCTCGGGGTTGCCCTTGAATTTCATTCTCAAACGGGGGTCTTGGGTAGCCACTCCGGTGGGGCATTTGTTGGTGTGGCACTGGCGTATCATTGCGCACCCTTCCGCTATCATCGCGGCGGTTCCAAAGCCGTATTCCTCCGCGCCCATTAAGGCGGCTATCAGAACGTCCCTTCCGTTTTTGAGACCCCCGTCAACTCTAACCCTTACAAGGTGCCTTAGGTCGTTTTCCATCAATGCCTTTTGGGTTTCCCAGAGACCGTATTCCCAGTGCAGACCGGCGTTCTTTATGGAGCCGTAAGGGGATGCACCGGTTCCGCCGTCTCCACCCGAAATCTGGACTATATCGGCGTAAGCCTTTGCAACACCGGCGGCAACCGTTCCAACCCCAACCTCGGAGACCAGCTTAACCGCAACGTGGGCGCTCGGGTTCGCCTGCTTTAGGTCGTGGATGAGCTGAGCCAAGTCCTCAATCGAATAGATATCGTGGTGGGGTGGCGGGCTTATGAGGGTCACGCCCGGCTTGGAGTGCCTTAGCTTGGCGATGTATTCGTTTACCTTGTGTCCGGGGAGCTGTCCGCCCTCTCCCGGTTTTGCACCCTGAGCTATCTTAATCTCAATCTCCTTGCCGTTTATCAGATACTCAGGGGTGACGCCGAAGCGTCCGCTCGCAACCTGCTTTATGGAGCAGTTCTTAACCGTCCCGTAACGGGCGGGGTCTTCTCCACCCTCCCCGGAGCACATCTTCATACCGAGGAGGTTGGCGGCAATGGCGAGCGTCTCGTGCGCCTCGGGGGAGAGCGCACCTATCGACATACCCGGTATAACGAACCTCTTTAGGATACTCTCTACACTTTCGACCTCGTCAATGGGTAGCTTTTTGCCGTTGGGTTTTACCTTAAGGAGGTCTCTGTAAAAGGTCGGTCTCCTCTGGGTGGCTTTCTTAAACTCTTCGTATTTCTCCCTTATTTGTTCGTTTTCGACAAATAGTTCCTTTGCAAGGCGGTCGGGGTCGACTTTACCCCTCTCGAGGTGTTTGAGAACGATGTTTTCCCCGAGGCGGGACATGGCGTGAACGCTTCTGACGACCTCGGCGTTCCAGGCGTGCCACTCGCCCCGCCCCTGTTTCATCTCGCCACTCTTTTCAACTTTCGGTTTTTCGGTCTTATAAGCCTTTTCTATAAAGGTGTTGTAAATCCGCTCTATGTCGGAAAGCCCGTAAGCCTCGACGGTTGTATTCGTTCCGGTAAAGTATTCCTCTACAAAGTCTTTGTTGAGGCATACCGCGTCGAATATCTCCGCCGCCTGGTAGGAATTTAGGGTCGATATACCCATTTTGGAGAGTATCTTCCTGACGCCCTCTTCGAAGGATTTCACGTAATTGGCAACCGCCTGTTGGACTTTGTTCTCGAGGGAGGTTTCCGCCGGGAGGTTTTTGGGTTGAAGTTTACCCTCCTCCACGAGGGTTTTAACCGTCTCTATAGCCAAGTAAGGGTGAACGGCACTTGCGCCGTATCCCACAAGGGTGGCTATGTGGTGGTCTTCCCTCGCCTCGCCGGTCTCTATTATGTAGCTCGCTTTGTGGGCTAAACCCTTCCTGTTTAGGTATTGGAATAGTCCGCTAACCGCCAAGAGTGCGGGAATGTATTTTTTACCCCTTGTGAGGTCTCTATCGGAGAGAATAACAATCTCGGCGCCGTTTTTAATTTCCTCCTCCACCTTTTGGAAGAGATTTTCCAAAGCCTCCTTAAGGGTTAGGTTTTCGTCGTAGGTGGTGGAGACCTCGGCGACCTTCAGCTCCCCGTTTTCCCTTATCGCGTCGAGCTGGTGCTGTAGCAGAACAGGACTTTCTATCTGTAACCTCTTGGCGTATTCGGGTTTTTCGTAGAGGAAATTGGGCTTATGCCCGAGGTTCATCTTTAGGGACATAACAACCTTTTCCCTAATCGGGTCTATCGGCGGGTTTGTCACCTGCGCAAAACGCTGTTTGAAGAACCTAAAGAGGTTTGTGGGTTTCTCCCTCAAGGGGGGCAAAGGTGTATCGTCACCCATGGAGTAGGTGTAAATGTGTCCGGTTTCCCCTTGGTGTTTGATAATTTCGTTTATCTCCTCTTCGGAATAGTTAAAGGCAACCCACTTGCGGGTTCTCTCCTCTTTGTCCCCCTCATAGGCTTTTATATCGAATACCTTCCTTTTCTTGGTTTCGAGGTCGGAAAGCCTTAGGAGGAACTTGTCTATCCACTCGCTGTAGGGTTTGGAGTTTGCAAGCTCTTCCAATACTTGGTCGGTTTTCTTGATTTTCCCCTTTTTGAGGTCTACGCTTAGCGTATCCCCGGGACCGAGACGCCCGCGCTCTATTACCTTTCTCTCGTCGAGGTCGACCATACCGACCTCGGAACCCACTATCAGAAGTCCGTCCTCGGTGAGGATATACCTCTCGGGTCTGAGTCCGTTCCTATCCAAGTGGGCGCCGACGGTCCTTTCCCCGTCGGTGAAGCATATAGCCGCGGGACCGTCCCAGGGTTTCATAAGCAGCGCCTGGTATTCGAAGAAATCCCTGACCTTTTGGGGGAGTTCGGTTATGTGCTCCCACGCGGGGGGAATGAGCATATTTATCGCGTGTTCGGGACTAAAGCCGGCAAACATCAACAGTTCGAAAACCTTGTCGAGGGAGGCGGTATCGCTCTCATCGTGCTTAACTATAGGTTTTAACCACCCGTTGTATTCGCCGAAAACCTCATGCTCCACTTCGTGTTGGAGGGTATCCATCCAGTTACGGTTACCCCTTATGGTGTTTATCTCCCCGTTGTGGGCGAGCCACCTAAACGGTTGCGCCAGATACCACTTGGGTAGGGTGTTGGTCGAATACCTCTGATGGAATATTACGAAGGAACTTTCGAAATCCCCGTCCCTAAGGTCGGGATAGAAGGTGTCCAGATAGGGGGCTATGAGCATCCCCTTGTAGACGATTACCCTCGTCGAGAGGGAGGTAATATAAAACTCGTCCTCCGAAAAGTGTTTTTCGACAAATTTCCTGACCAAAAAGAGTTTCAGTTCGGGGTTTTCCACCCCTTCGGTGTCTATAAGAATTTGCCACAGCTCCGGTTTTTCCCTAAAGGCTCCCACTCCCAAAGCGTCGTTATCGTGGGGAACCTCTCTGTAAGCGATAATTTTGAAACCGAACCCCTTTAGGGTTTCCTCCAAAACCTTAAACCCCTCGCTGTTTTTGGAGAAGATAAAACCCACCGCGAGGTTGTTTATATCCGATATCTTTAAACCCTCTTTGTCCAGATACTTCTTAAAGAACTTGCGGGGTATTTGGGTCAGTATTCCGACACCGTCGCCGGTCTTTCCGTCCGCGCCGACCGCACCCCTGTGGGTGAGGTTTTTAACAGCCTCTATACCGAGTTTCACTATTTCGTGGGAGGCTTTGCCGTTTATATCGCAGAGAAACCCTACCCCGCAGGAGTCGTATCCGATATTATTCCAAGCCATGCTTTCACCTCGCAAAAGTTTTGTCAAAGAGAGGTAAGGAGTTTATTTTAAATTCCCCATTAAAGGGGGTTTTGTAAGGCTCCTCCTATAAAAGGTTCAAAAAGAAAAGTAAAACCTACTAAAGGATAAATTTCTCAATCCTTTATAGGGGTTCCCAAATACCGAGTTCCTTCGCAAGTTCGCGGTATTTTATTACCTCCTCATCGGTAAGCTGGTGGAAATCCTCGTAAAACATCCCCACTGCGAAAAAGGGTTCGGGAGTTTCATAAACAACTACATCGTCCGCACAATTTTGTTTGAGCATCAAAACAGTATCGGCGGGAGCTACAGGAGCCGATAGAACCACCTTATAGGGTTCCCTCTTTTTGGCAAAACTGCAGGCGGCAAGGGCTGTAAAACCGGTGGCAAACCCGTCGTCTACTATGAAAATCTCACGACCACCCAAAGATGGAAGTTTTCCCTCGAGATATAGTTCCAAACGGCGGAGCAATTCCCTATATTCCTTTTGCCGAATTTCCTCAATAATTTCGGGGGTTAAGCCGAAACTTTCAACCACACTTTTGTTCAGGTAGACATCCCCATCGGGGTCTACCGCCCCAAAAGCCAACTCGGGATTGGAAGGAACCCCTAATTTCCTAACCGGAATTATCGAGAATTTCACCCCCAACGCTCGGGCTACCTCAAAACCTACCGGAACACCCCCGCGGGGAAGGGCTATAACTATCGGATTTACATCCTCGACCACATCCTTTAAAAGTTCGGCAAGCCTTCTTCCCGCCTCTTCACGATTTTTAAAAAGCATCTCACTTAAATAATTTGCCCCTTCGGGGGTTTCTTTTTCACAAAATCTTAAATTAGAATTCGATGCGCTACGACCGGATAGTTCACTACACAATGGTTTTACTGACGTTTATAGGATTGGTATTCATATTTAGCGCTTACACCGTTCCGCGGTTAACGGGAATCCTGGTGTCCCCCAATGCGGATTGGGAATTATATTTCCACGCCTTTAAGCCCTTTATAAACTTATTACCCGTCCTAATATTGGGTTTTCTAATATACTTCGCACTACTTTTTTGGGAAGATATTTATGAATATTTTCGCCACTACAAGTTTTTTAAAAGGCTAATCCGACCTTTTAAAGGATTAACGCTCGGAAGGTTTATCCTCTATTCGGTTTGGTTTACACTGTTCACCCTCGTATTGGTAATTTTGGAAAAATTTATCTTCCACCTAAGGGTAAACCGTTGGCTTATAGCACCTAAACATATGATTCTGGTTACCGGCTTAGCTATAACTTCTTACTACCTCTTTTTGGCTTATCAATTTTCCCGAAAGACCATAAATTGGAGTAAAGTTTTAACCTACAGCTTCCTATTTTGGATTCTTCTACTTCTCCAACCCGATGTGGGAACTACCATTCTTCTCGTTTTCTCCTTTTTGACCCTACTATATTTCCGAACACCCCAAAAGTTAGTAAGAATCCCTTCCACTCGGTGGAAGTTTGAATTTTCAAACTTCTACAGGCGGTTTTACGTATTTATAACATCCTCCATTGGTGTGTTGGCACTATTCGCAATATTAAACGCAAATGTAAAAGTTCAACTTCCCAACCCCTTCGAGGGGACGAAATTCGGACACGTTATTGTTAGGATAAACAACTGGCTCAACCCCTTTAGGGATGTGACCGCTAGCAGTTATCAGATAGCCAACTCCCTCTATGCGGTTCACCGGGGCGGAATCGACGGGGTCGGCTACGGCTTCGGTCTTAGAAAGCTCTATATGGGTCCCACCGTTCACACCGACTTTATCTTCGCCACCATAGGGGAGGAAACCGGTTTCCTCTTTTCGGTCTTTATATTCCTAATAACCTTAGCCCTTCTACTGAGGTTGATAGTCATCTCCTACCGCTTTGAGGGGTTGTTCGAAAAGTTTTTCACCCTATTGGTGGCTATAGAAACCTTTTCCCTATCCCTTATAAATGCGGGTATGGCGGTGAACCTGATACCCTCCAAAGGTTGGCCTTATCCCCTTATCAGCTACGCACCCTTTTACGTCCTCTTTTACATAATCCAATTGGGGATTGTTCAATACTTTGTCCGCAAGAGGTATTTGGAAATCTTTTAAACTTTGCGAGGACAAAAGGAAATCAAATAAACTCAGGTTGGAAGTTATATTCCTTATTTCCCCTTTCGAGAAACTCCTTAACCGCCTTCGCTATAAGTGTGGAGATTAGGGGTTGAACGCTCTCCCCCACCTGGTTGTATTGCTCGTTAAGACCTCCCTCAAAAACGAAATCGTCGGGATAGGTCATCAGCCGCGCCTGCTCCCTCACGCTCAGGAGTCTCGGCTGATAGGGGTGTAAAAAGCGACCGCTACCCTTTACGGTTGGGGAAATCTTGTCGGGGTGCAGTTTGGTGTAATCCTTAAAGGTCTGCCCCTTTCTGCCGAAAAAGAGTGCCGCCTGCCCGAAGCGGAGCTTTTCCCACCTCTTTTTGAACTTTTTGGGTATATCGACCCACGAGTGGTTGAGTATATCGTGAGGCCAATCCGGTTTGGGGAGGTCTCCTATAGCCTCCCAAACGGTGGTCTTTTTCGAAACCCTAAACCTCTCGAGGTAATCCTTAAAGTAGATGTTGGAGACGAAAACCCTCGTCCTCTCGGAGGGAGAGCCGTAGTTTTCCGAGCGCAGAACGTTGAAGTATATCCTCTCGTAGCCCGCCAATTTGAACTCCTCTATAAGGGCGTATTTGAGCTGTCCCTCCGTTATCTGGAGGACGTTTTCCATAACGAAAACCTTCGGTTGGAGGTGGGCTACCATGCGGATGTAGTCGAGCGTAAGCCTCCCCCTCGGGTCTACGTAGAGGCGGTCGGTGGGGTATTCCATTCGGTTGAGGCTCACCGGAGTGTAAGCCTCGCAGGGGGGTCCCCCTATCACCACGTCGGGATTTTGAACTTCGAACTCCCTCCCCTTAAGGGCTCTTATATCGGTATTAAACAACTGACGGGGGGCTATATTTCTCGCGTAGGTCTGGGCGGCGGCTCGGTCTATCTCCACAGCCGCGGCTATATCAAATCCTTCCCTTTTAAACCCGTAGGCGAAGCCGCCCCCTCCGGCGAAAAGGTCTATAACGGTAAACATTTGGAGGAAAGATTATTCTAACCTTCCCCGTTAAGGTGAAATCACCCCTCTTTTACCCACAAAAGGAGGATTAATACTCAACTCCATTTGGGGGAAAGACTTTAAAAGACCTCAAAAGGGAAAGTCTGAATGGGTCAACCTATCTTGGTATTCCAATACCTTTTCATAACTGGTAAGGTTTCGGCTATGAATTCGACCAAAAAGGGAAAATCCTTTAGGTAGACCTGTGTGGCGCTGTCGCTCTTAGCCTCGGGTGGGTTGGGGTGGACTTCCATAAAGACGCCGTCGACTCCCACTGCGATAGCGGCTCTTAACAACGGAAAGATAAATTCCCTCATTCCACCGGAGTGCCCTCCCGCACCGCCGGGCATCTGAACCGAGTGGGTGGCGTCGTATATCACCTTCGCGTATTCACCCATTATGGGTAGGCTTCTGAAGTCCACCACGAGGTTGTTGTATCCAAATGTTGTTCCTCTTTCGGTTAGATAAATCTCCTTTGCTCCTCCATAGGTAAGCTTTTCCACTATATACTTGGTATCCCAAGGGGCGAGGAATTGACCCTTTTTGACGTTTACTGCCTTTCCGCTTTTTGCCACCGCCAGGAGGAGGTCGGTCTGACGGCAGAGGAAGGCAGGAATTTGCACTATATCGACCACCTCGGCAACCGGTTCGACCTGCCAGGTTTCGTGAACGTCCGTTGTGGTCTTTAAGTTGTATTTCTCCTTAATGGTATTCAGAATTTCCAAACCCTTTTCAAGTCCGACACCCCTAAAGGAGTGAACCGACGTGCGGTTTGCCTTATCAAAAGACCCCTTAAAGACAAATTCAAATTGGGGAAACTCCCTTTGGAGTTCCGATATTTTTTCGGCAACCTCGAGGGGTATCTCCTCGTTTTCCAACGCACAGGGTCCCGCAATTATCAAAAATTTCCCCATAGGGGTTTATTGTGCAGTTTCACCTTTTGGTGGATTTTAGCAATCTTAAACTCCATCGGGCAGTGGAGATTGGTAATTTTTTGAAAACTTTAAACGGATTAAATGAAATTTATCAAGCTTCAATCCCTTCTAGGGATATAACAACTTCCAGGTTATTTCATGCAACACCTTTGTTGGGGGCGCCTTGTTTAAATCCCTTTTAAGAACATAAAAACTTTCCTTATAAAAGTCAGAGGGCTTTAGGGAGATGGTGTTTTAATCCCTTATAGGAACATAACAACTTATATGGAGGGGATTTGTTCGAGGGAAGGTCTTTTGTTTCAATCCCTCATAGGGACATAACAACTATTTGGGAATTCTGGAGCAAGCATTCCCAGACATGTTTCAATCCCTCATAGGGACATAACAACAAGGTTTTAATTCCATCGAAGGGAAAGAGAGAAAAACGTTTCAATCCCTCATAGGGACATAACAACATACCCCTACGCTAAGATAAAGCGGGAGATAAACCGTTTCAATCCCTCATAGGGACATAACAACACTACTTCCCTACCGATATAGAGAGTCTACAAAT
>JALVTI010000097.1:23298-33546 GCA_027035985.1 Aquificales bacterium
GTTTCAATCCCTCATAGGGACATAACAACCAAAGTGAGTCCGACCTTATTAAGTTACCAAGGAACCCAACCACCACTTGGGTTTAAAAAATATCAAACTAACCTTTAAGAGTCAAGCGAAAATTGAACTTTCCGGTCAACCCTATATTGACATTAATTTTCCGGGGTGTGCCATCTTGTTGGAACTCTAAGACAAAACTCTATTCTGCAAAAGGTTTTTGCCAACTTTCAATCCATTACTTGTCATTAAATCTTGAGTCTGACCTTATAAAGGTAATTGACGGTTGCATAAACTCTCTAAGGGTGGAATAAGTTTCTGCTCCCCTTAGAGGAAAGGAAGGTAAGCACACTCTCGGTGGAGGGGAAAAAATACCCTTTTAGGTAGGAGTAAATAACTACCCCCTTGCGGTGGAAAACAAACCTTCCCCCAAAAGGGTATGAAAGAGAGTGAGACCCAAAAAGGGGTGGGTTTATTTTCTCTTTCTGGAAGCTATAACCTCTTCGAGGTATTTGTTGTAAACTTCGGCGAGTTCGTCGCGGAGAGCTTTTATAGCCTCTTCGAGCTTTTTGAGGTCGTCGTAGTTTTGAATTTCTTCCAGCTTTTGGAGCGCCTCGTCGGCTTTGGGGTCTTCCCAAATATCCTTGAGGTCGAGGGCGTATTTCTCTATTTCGGTAAGCATTATGAGGTAGTCCTTAAGCCATTCTTGAACTTCCTCTTCGGTTTTTGCGAGTTCCTTACCCTTGCGGGTTATGGCGTTAAGAACTATGTCCATCCTGTAGTAGAAGTCCTTTTGCATCTTTGACCTCCTTAGGTTTTTATGTCTATCTAATGATAGCACCCGCAAGGGGTGAGGTTTTTTGCTTTTTCTCCTAGGGTGGGAGGGATTTACCGATACCCTTTAGAGGGTTTCGGATATTAAAATCCTTCGAAGGAAAACCCCCCGAAGGGGGTTGTTTTTTAAAAGGTGAAGACGACACCGCCCCGCCTCGGGTCGCCGGCGCCCTCGCCGAGGGGTGGCGCAACCGCCTGAACGCCCCCAAAGAAGAGGTTTTTCTCCCTAAAGAGGACGACATTCTTCTCCCCGAAAACCCTTTTGGAGAGGTCTAAAACCTCCTCTCCGAAACCGGGTTCGAAATAAAGCTTTTCCCCCTCAAGGTGGAGGCGGGGTTTATCGACCGCCTCTTGGGGGTGCATATCAAAGACCAACGAGTTTAGTAGGACTTGAACTATCGCGCTCCTTATCCGGTTGCTCCCCGCACTTCCGAGCGCCAAAAGGGGCTGACCATCTTTCAAAACCACCGAGGGGCACATCATCGAGGGAAGCCGCACGTAGGGAGCCCATTTAAAGAACCCCTGCGGGTTTAAATCCTCCTCACCCAGCATGTTGTTTAGCATCACGCCGAAACCGGGAATGACATACCCCGACCCCTCCCCGTTGGTGGTGGTTACCGATGCGATATTTCCCTCCCTGTCGGAGACCGCTATGTGGGTGGTGTTCCCCCAGAGGTTCAGCCGCCTTTTGAAAAGCTCCCCGTAGCGGTTTAGGAGTCTCCCGTCCCTTAGGAGGTTTTCTATACCCTCCCTGTGGAGGTTTCCGTCTATATGTTCCCTCCTAAAGGTGTTGGTCGTATAGAGAGCCTCGACCAGTTTGGAAACGTGTTCCTTACTCCCGAAGGTGTTCAAATCCTCATTTTCCAACAGGAGGAGGGTAAAGGCTATCAAAATTCCTCCCGCCGAGGGTGGGGGATTTAGGTATATCTCCAAACCGCGGAACTCAATTTTTAACGGTTTCCTCTCGACGGTCTTATATTGGAGCAAGTCCTCCTTGCGGATTAACCCCCTCTTTTCCACCGAAAGGGTGTCTATCCGGTCGGCTATCTCCCCGGCGTAGAAGGCGTCAATCCCCTCGGTCGCCAGCAGTTCCAAAAAGTCCCCGTAGGGGAGGTTTTTAAAGGGGCTTTTTTCGTCCACCAAATCCCCGTCGGGGACGAATATCTCCCTCGCCTCGGGCGAGTAGGTGAAGATGTCCTTTAAAAGTCTCAAAAAGCCCGCCTGACGGCGGGAAAGGTATATCCCCTCCCTCGCGTAGCGGATAGCCGGCTTTAAAACCTCCTCCAGCGGTAGCTGCCCCCTCTCGGCGTGAACCCTCAATAGTCCGGCTACCACTCCGGGAACGGCGACCGAACCCATCCCTATGTGGAAGACCTGTTTCTCGTCCCCGAAATCGACCTCTATAGCCCTAAAGTCGACCTCATCGGGTGGAAGGCGCAGGGGAACGCTATCGACAAAGAAATCGTATAGGAGCGGTTTCCCATCCTCTGGAGAGTAAGCGGTTAGAAAGCCACCCCCTCCGGGGGAGGTTAGGGCAGGTTCCGCCATGTAGGCGGCAAAGACTGCGGCTACCGCCCCGTCGAAGGCGTTTCCCCCCTTTAGCATAACCTCCTTTGCGGCTTCAGCGGTGAGCCTATCGCCCGCGGCTACGATATTGCGCTCAAACATCGGCAAAACTAAAAGGATAAAATCGGAGACCACCTATGGGGGAAAAGGAAAAACCGACCCTTTCGGTGGCAATAATTACAAAAAACGAGGCAGACCGCCTCCCCCGTTTGCTCGAGGCGGTTAAGAATTTGGCGGACGAGATTGTGGTCGTTGACAGCGGTTCGACCGACGGCACCCCCGATATAGCCCGCCGCTACGGGGCAAAGGTCTTTGTCGAGGAGTGGAAGGGTTTCGGCGCGCAGAAGCAGAGCGCCTTTGAGAAAACCCGAGGCGATTGGGTTCTCTTCCTCGACGCCGACGAGGTGCCCGACGAGGAACTAAAGGAGGCTATTAAGGAGGCTATAAGAAACCCGACGGCGGAGGGTTATTTAATACGCCGAAAGGTGGTCTATTTGGGAAAACCCACCCACCACGTGTGGGGGAGGGATTGGGTTCTCCGATTGGTCAAAAGGAGCGCAAACCCCAAATGGGTTGGCGATATTCATGAGAAACTTCTTTTGGAGGGTAGGGTCGAAAAACTCAAAAGGGGTGTCCTATACCACTACACCTATAGGAATTTGAGGGAACATTACCAAAAGTTGGTGCGCTACGCCGAGGCGTGGGCGGAAACCAAGGCTAAGGAGGGGAAAAAAGTAGCCCCGTGGAAGATAGTTGTAGCCCCCATAAGTGGATTTTTGAAGTATTACCTTCTGAATAAGGGTTTCTTGGACGGCTTTAGGGGGTTTGTAATTTCCATCCTCCACGGGTGCTACACCTTCGCCAAATACACCTTTTTGTGGGAAAAAACGAAAGAAAAGGATTAACCGTATTTTTCAATTATCTTTTCCAAACCTTCCCGAACGGCTTTAGGCGCGATAGGGGCTACCTTAGCCAACAGTTTTAAAGCCTTAATTGCATTTTCGTCGAGACCTTTTTTGGTTGCCTCAATAGGCCAGTTAACCACCAAAAAGTTTAGCAGTATCCCCAAGGCGAAGCTTCCCGCCGCCAGAATTATATCCCCATTGGAACCTTTCCCAAAAAAGGGATGGAATAAAAATCCGCCACCAAAGGAGATGAGAATTATCGATAAAATCCAAATGGAGAGAACTATTATCCAATAAACCATTACTTGCCTCCGATAGTTATATTTTTAACCAAAACGGAGGGAGAACCTACATTGCCGTAAAATTGCAGGTCTCCGCCCACCACATTTATATCCCTAAGCAGGTTTAGAAAATTCCCCGCAATCGTTACGCCCCTAACGGCGGCAACCCGTCTGCCGTTTCTGTAGAGCGCCCCCGACGCGCCGAGGGAAAAGTCCCCCGAAATGGAGTCTGCGGTGTGGAGTCCCATAAGGTCGTAAACGACGAAAACCTCCTCCGCGCTTTGGAGCAACTCCCCGAAGTTTCCGCTTAGGGGTTTTAGGTAGAGGTTGGAAATGCCCGCCGAAGGCGGGGAGGTAAAGGAAGACCTAAAGCCGTTTCCAGTGGGTTCGACGCCCGCCTTCGCCGCGCTCCAAACCGAGTGATAGAAGCCTTTTAAAACGCCATTTTCAACCAAGGGTTTTGAACTTTGGGGAACGCCCTCGTCATCGTAGGGGTGGGTGGCAAAACCCCTTTCGAGCGTCCCGTCGTCTATCAGGCTGACGACTTCGGAGGCTATAACTTCACCCAATTTCCCCGCAAGGGGGGTTTTGTTTTTCACCAAATTCTCGCCGGAAAAGATTTCGGCGAAGGTCTCCAAAAGTGCGGCAAAAGCCTCGCGGTGGAAGAGAACGGGAATAGTCCTACTCTCAAAGGGCTGGGGGTCTAAGGTGTCGACCAACTTTTGGACTAATTCCTCTTTAAAGTTTTCCAAGTTTAGGTCTTTGAGGTATCTGGCGGCTCGGTAGCCCCAGGTGATGTTGCGGTCGCCCTTTGGACTTTCGGCGAGCGCGGATGATATCAGGCTGTAGGCGGTTCCCCTATAGGAGTATTCGACGCCGAACGAGTTTAGGAGGGAAACGGTGTATTCGACCTCCGAAAAGGTGGTCTCCCTCGTTCCTACTACGTAGGGGTGGGAATCTATTACCGACCTCTCGAAGGAGACGAACATCTCGATTTTTCCCTCAACGGGAATGGATAAACCCTCTCCGTCGTAGGGAGAAGTTGCCTTCGGCTCCACTTTTCGGTCGAAGAATTTATTTCCACCGTCAGGGGGAAGGAGGGGGGTTATCTCCACCAGGTCGGAAACCAATTTTTTAACCGCCTCGGGGGAGAGGTCGGTCGTATAGGAGAAGCCCATGCGGTTATCCTTTAGAAGTCTCACGGATAGCCCGTAATCCTCGGCGGTGGTTATCTTCTCGAAATTCCCATTTTCGGTGGAAATTTTTAGATTTTCCCGCCTCAGGAGAAAGAGCTCGTATTCGAACCCCTTGGCGGTCTCCCTAACGATTTCTTCCAACTTTCGGAGTTCCATTAAGGAAACTAAATTAGGGGAAAGGTGCAGATTTATACCTTTTTGTTTTCCACTAGAAGGTCTAATATGTGGGAAATTAACCTCAAAGCGTCGGCGTCCCAATTCTCTATCTTCAGATGGATTTGATTACCCGATTTATTCACCAAACGGCAGGTAATTATATACTCCTCATTTTTGGAGGGTAAAAAGCAGGATACATCAAAAGGTTTCGTTAAAATTTCCTCGTCGATCTCATAGGGTTTCTTAAGCCTTACCCTAATACCTCCTAAGGAGATATCACGCATAATCCCCAACCCTAGGGGGGTATCGACAATAATCTTCAAAGGTTCAACATAGAAGCGACGGAACTTTCTTTTCTCGGAAACGGGAGAGGTTTCCCTTTCCAGGAGTTTTAGACACTGATAAAAGAATTCCGACGTTACCTTTGCGGGTTTTTCAAATTTTGCAGAAATAAAATCTTTTCCAACCTTTACAGGGGTGATGATAAAGCTATACTCATTTCCCTCAACAAATGATTTGACGAAAATAGATTCCCCTTCCTCTATCTTCCCCTTCTTTTCGAGGAGTTTTATTTTTAAACCTCCCAAAGAAACGTTTTCAACAATACCTTTGAAGTTTTCACCCTCTATGGGAATATTTAAATCCTCAACGTTGAAACGGACAAATTTCCTCCTCTCGAGGAGATATCCGAGAACCAAAAACTTGGCGGTTCTATCTTCCTCATTCACGTAATAGGGGGATATCTCCAAATATTTCTGTTCCCCCTTGTGGTTTACCAATCTAACCGTATAAGCCTTCCAAAGGTCTATAGCGCTTAAACCTTCGACTATTTTGGCATCGAAAAATAGGTCTTCCTCCCTCAATACGGTAAATTTGAGGTTCCTTAAAGGATTGTCACTCCTGTAGGCTATGTAGGTTTCTCCTACCTTCAAATCCATTTTTGCTTACTCCCCGTGGGCTTTCCCAACTATATCGATAAAATTAGTGAAACCTTTCCTAATTAGGAAGTCTCTTATACCTTCAATTACCTTTAAGGGAGCTAAGGGGTCGTAGAAATTAGCCGTTCCTATCTGGACGGCGGAAGCGCCCGCCAAGATGTGTTCGAGGGCATCTTCGGGTGTGGATATTCCACCCATTCCTATTATGGGAACCTCCCCTCCGACCTCCTCGAAAACCTGGTAGACCATTCGGACGGCTATGGGGAGTATGGCAGGTCCCGAAAGTCCCCCCGTTTTAATCGAGAGTTCGGGGCGCATCTTCTCGACGTTTATCTTCATAGCCAGGATGGTGTTTATCAGCGACAGCCCGTCCGCCCCGGCTTCTACGCAGACGCGGGCGAATTTCTTTATATCCCCGACGTTGGGGGAGAGTTTTACTATAACCGGCTTTTCGGTAGCCTTTTTGACCCGCTCTATGAGAGAGGCTAAAACCCTCTCGTCGTGTCCGAATATCATCCCACCCTTCTTGACGTTGGGGCAGGAAACGTTTAGCTCGTAGGCGACTATCTTCTTAGCCCCGTTTAGGGCTTTTACCACCTCCACGTAGCCCTCTTCGGTTTCGTCGAAGACGTTTGCTATAAAATAGGTGTCGAATTTCTCCAATTGGGGGTATATATCCGCCAGAAATTTTTCCACTCCGGGGTTTTGGAGACCTATCGCGTTGAGCATCCCGCAGTAGGTTTCCACAATGCGGGGGGGTTCGTTACCCTCGCGGGGCTTTAGGGATAACCCCTTTAAAACAACCGCACCAAGTTCGGATATGTCGTATATCTCCGAAGCCTCCAGCCCGTAGCCGAAGGTTCCCGAGGCAACCCAAACGGGATTTTTGAACTCTATACCCCAAAGGTTTACCGAAAGGTTTACCTCCATCGTAGGGTAGAAAAGTTTAAAGCCCTCCCCAAGCGGTCGGGTTAAAGCTTTCTCAAAGGGTCAAAATAAAACCTATGGACGGGTTGGATTTTCCCGAGGAATACGCAAGACCTATTGAGGAATTGATTATTGGCAAAGCCTCATCGGGAGATGACCCAACTTTACTACGTGGGGAGGTGTTTTTCGAAACACCTCTAAGGAAAGAGGAAAAAGATTTTCTGCAAGAGGTTATAAATCTGGTTAAACCCCATTTAGGGGCTTACAAAATTTTAAATTCCGTAAAGGCTTGCAAAGTCAAAAAATCCTTAAAAGGGAGGGTAAAACTTAATCCTCCAATTTGAGGACGCTTAGAAATGCATCCTGCGAGAGTTGGACTTTACCGAACTGCTTTAGGCGTTTTTTACCCTCCTTCTGCTTTTCGAGGAGTTTCTTCTTACGGGTTACGTCACCGCCGTAGCACTTTGCGGTAACGTCGGCGCGGAGGGCGGGGATACGCTCGGAGGCTATTATTTTGTTTCCTATACCCGCCTGAACCTTTATGTCGAAGAGTTGGCGGGGTATTGTCTCCTTTAGCTTCTCCGCTATCTGGCGGGCGCGCCTGTAAGCCTTGTCGCGGTGAACTATGAACGAAAGGGTGTCTACCGGTTGGTTGTTTATAAATATGCGGAGCTTTACGAGGTCTTCCTTCCGGTAGCCGATAAACTCGTAGTCGTAGGAGGCAAACCCTCTCGTGACCGACTTAATCTTGTCGTGGAAGTCGGTTATAATCTCGGCGAGGGGCATCTCGTATTCGAGCGCCACCGTATTGGGGTCTAAGAATTCAAACTTCTTTTGCACCCCCCTCTTTTCCTGACAGAGCTGCATAACAGCGCCGAGGTAGTCCTTGGGCGTAACTATCGTCACCAATACCCAAGGTTCCTCTATCCACTGATATTTGTCGGGGGTGGGTAGCTCCTCGGGGTTTCTAATCTCCTTGTAGCTCCCGTCGTTCATCTTCACCCTGTATATGACGTTTGGAGTTGTGATTATGAGCCTCGCACCGTATTCCCTCTCGAGGCGCTCCTGAACTATCTCCATGTGGAGCAGTCCCAAAAAGCCCGCCCTAAAGCCGAGTCCTAAAGCTGGAGAACTTTCCGGTTCAAACACTAAGGCGGCGTCGTTTATCGAATACTTTTCGAGCGCATCCCTAAGCTCCTCATAGGTGTAGTCGTCGGCGGGGTATAGACCGGCGAAGACCATTGGCTTGGCAGGTTTGAAACCGGGAATGGGCTCCTCCGTTGGGTTATTTGCGTCGGTTATGGTATCTCCCACCCGAATGTCCTTAACGTCCTTTATGGAGGCGGCAATATAGCCCACCTCTCCCGCCGAAAGCTCCTTTAGGGGGGTCTGTTTCGGCGTTTGGGTTCCCACCTCGGTGACTTCGAACTCCTTACCGGTCGACATCAACCTTATGGTGGTTCCCCTCTTTACTTTCCCGTCGAAGATACGCACGTATGCGATAGCACCCTTGTAGGGGTCGTAGTAGGAGTCGAAGATTAACGCCTTTAGGGGTTTATTGGGGTCTCCCTCCGGAGGGGGTATTCTCTTAACTATCGCCTCGAGGAGTTCCTTTATTCCTATACCCTCTTTGGCGGAGGTTAATATCGCCTCCTCGGGGTCTAAACCCAAAATGTTTTCAATCTGCTCTTTAACCCTCTCCACATCCGCCGAGGGTAGGTCTATCTTGTTTATAACGGGGATAATCACGAGGTCTTGTTCGACTGCCTTCCAGAAGTTGGCTATTGTCTGCGCCTGAATACCTTGGGTAGCGTCTATTAGGAGCAAAACCCCTTCGCAAGCCGCCAGGGAGCGGGAAACCTCGTAGGAAAAATCTACGTGTCCGGGCGTATCTATCATATGTAGCTCGTAGGTCTTTCCGTCGTCGGCTTGGTAGTAGAGCCTCACTGCCTGGAGTTTTATCGTTATTCCCCTCTCCCTCTCTATGTCGAGGGTGTCGAGCATCTGCTCCTGGAGTTCCCTCTTGGAGACCGCACCGCAGTATTCTATAAGCCTGTCGGCGAGGGTCGATTTCCCGTGGTCGACGTGGGCTATTATGGCGAAGTTCCTTATATGCTCGAGCTTCATCCTTAGATGGTTAAATTTTAGATTTTTCCCAAACAGGGACTTATTAGCGCTTAACAACCTTTTACGGGTCTCTTTAAAATCCCAACCTATGCGGGAAAGGGAAAAACTGCTTGCCCAACACGAGAAGTTGAAACATCTAAACCCCACCCAAGATGGGTTTAGGGAAAAACTCATCTCCCACTTTGAGGAGGAGGAAAAATTTTTCGAAAGGCACGCCGAGAGGTTGGGGGGTAACGACGAACTCTCCTCCATAGGGATGGCAAAAAAGGAGCACAAACTCCTGTTGGAGTATTTGGAAAGGGGGGAATACAAACTCTTTGAGGAGCTCTTTAAATACCACCTTATGAAGGAAGAAACGCAGATATATACCCTTCTGTAGGATTTAAGGAAAGTTAGCTCCAAAAAAGGGAAAGATAACAAAAGAAAAGACCTTTAAAGGGTATATCCGAACATCTTGACCAATTCGGGTCTATCCCTCCAATCCTCTTTCACCCTAACCCACAGTTGGAGGTAGACCGGCTTACCCAAAATGAGCTGGAGTTCCTCGCGGGCGCGCTTTCCTATCTCGCGGAGGCGCTGACCCTTTTTCCCGATAATAATTGGCTTTAGGCTCTCGCGGCTGACGATAATCTCGCCGCTTATCACCAGCATGTCAGGGTTTTTATCGCCCGGCTTTATCTCGTTTATAACGACCGCCACCTCTTGGGGAACTTCGTCGTGGGTTAGCTGGAGTATCTTCTCCCTGACGATTTCCGCCACATAGAGTCTAAGGGGCAAATCGACCGTCATATCTTCGGGAAAGAGCGGTTCCCCTTCGGGGAGGTATTTCTTTATCACCTCCAAGAGTCTCTTTACGTTAGTCCCCTTTTTGGCGGATATGGGAACTATCTCCGCAAAGGGGTAATATTTGGCGCTCTCCTCTATTAGGGGTAAAACTTCGTCAGCCTTTTTGAGTTTGTCTATCTTGTTTATAACCAGTATGACCGGCTTGTTGAGGGGTTTGACATACTTTTCGAAAATCTCCCTGTCCTGTTTCGTCCAGGGGCGGTGAGCCTCTATCATAAAGAGCACCACGTCGGCGTCCTGCAGGGAGGTGGTAGCCATCTCTATCATCGCCTTTTCCATGGCATCCTGTTCTCGGTAAATTCCCGGAGTGTCCAAAAATACGATTTGGGAGTTTTCGTCGTTCCTTATCCCGAGAAGTCTTATCCTGGTTGTCCCCGGTTTGTCGGTGACTATTGAAACCTTAGTCCCTATTAGGGCGTTTATGAGGGTGGACTTACCCACGTTGGGTTTTCCCACAATAGTAACGTATCCGACC
>JALVTI010000098.1 GCA_027035985.1 Aquificales bacterium
AAGTTTCTCGCAAAACCCTCGGAGGAAACTCCACTAATAGACTCATTCCCCGACAGGTGTCCAATAATAAACCCACCCGCCTTGGAGGTTTTGAGGAATAACCTCCTCGAGTATCTAACCACCTTGGGTGAGAGCGTTTTTAAACTCATCCCCACTTGGGCGGATTGGTATCAGGAGACCTACGTCCTCGCAGTGGATAAGAAACCCGTAGGTCTCCCCAAGGCGGTGGTTCGAATTTTCGAAAAGCTTCGAAAGAGGGGAAAAATCGAATACGAGAAACTGAAAAAGGAGTTCGACCACAGGGTAATCCGCCTATTGGAGGAACACCACCTTTTGAAGATAGAAACCCGCTGGGTGGCGCCGAAGGTGGAGGAGGAGTTCCTCAAACCCGCCACGACCGACAGGGAAGAGGTTTTGAGAAAGATAAAGAGAGCCGCCGCGAAGCGGCGGGATGAGATTTTGAGGGTGATATCGCTCTTCGAGGAATTGGGGCGACCCCTCGAGAGGGAGGAGCTAAAGGAATTCGGTATAAGCCCCCAAACGATTCGCTATATGCTCGATAGGGGTTTCCTCCAAAGGGTGAGCTACACGCTCGAACCCTTTAGGGAAGGGGTTTTGAAACAACCCCGCGCGGTTTATACACCTCTCGAACCCCCCGACAGGTGGGAGCTTAGAAATCTACCCCTAGGGGAGAGAATAGAAAAGCTCCTCGCGGTGGCGGAGTGGGTAATCTCCCAAGGGGGGGACTTTTTAATTCTCCTACCCGAGTTGGAACTAATTGAGAAATTCCACCGCAGGTTTTACGGGGTCTTCGGAGACCGCGCGGTGGTATACGCCGAAACCCTACCCCAAAAGGAGAGGATTAAAAACTGGTTTCTCGCCGCCCAAGGGTTTGGAAAGGTCTTTATTACCACCCCCCAGTGGCTCTTTGCACCTTTAAAAAAGCTAAGGGCGGTCTATATAGAGGACGAGGGTCATCCGGCTTACAAGATGCCAAGGCGTCCCTATTTCAACCTAAAGCGGTTAGCATTCGAATACGCCCACCTTTTGAGGACAAAGTTGATAGTCTCCTCCGAACCGCCGAGTGTGGAGCAGTTTCTTATCTCTAAAACCTTTGAGGTGGAAGAAGCGAAGAAAGAACCCCAAAAGGTGCTATTTGAGGGAAAAGACCCCTTTGAAGGAGGGGTAATTTTCGAGTACCTTCGTAGGGAGGGGAAACATTTAATCCTCGTTCCCAAGAGAGGTTATTCGAACCTCCTTTGTCCCCGTTGCGGGAAGTTGGTCGAGTGTCCCCGTTGCGAGGTCTTTTTAACCCTCTTTTCCGACGGGAGGGTGGAATGCCCCGTCTGCGGTTATAAAGCCGAGAGCCGCGAATGCCCCCGATGCGGTGGGGAGACCAAGCCCTTCGGCTACGGTATAGAGCGGGTTGAGGAGGTTGTAAAATCCCATGTCCCCCAAGGGGAGTTTACCTTTTCAACCCACCCGCCTTTGGAGGGTGAGTTCGACAGCGTCTATGTCCTCTTTGTGGATTCGATTCTATCGATTCCCGACTTTAGGAAGGGGGAGGAGTTTTTCCGCTTTCTGGTAAAGGCGAAAAACCGGACCAAAAATGGTGGTTTGTTCGTCCTCCACACCCAAGAGGTGAAACACCACGCCGTGAAAGCTCTTTTGGAGGGAGACGAAAAGCTCTTTTACCTCCAAGAGGTGGAGTTTAGGAAAATTTTGGAACTTCCACCCTTTGCGAGGCTCTACCTCGTCGCCGTAAACCTAAAGGAGGAAAACGAAGAGGTCGCTTTAAAACTTTACAGGGAACTGAAAACGGCTTTAAAACCCCTCGGTGTGGAGGTCGAATATTCCAAAGCACCCACCTTTAGGCTTAGGGAAAAATACCGCTACCAGGTTTTGGTAAAACTCCCCCTAAAGGTGGATAGGGATACCTTGAGGAAGACCGCCGGGGTTTTGAAAGACCTTAGAAACCGATACAGGTTTGTTAAGGTTATACCCAACCCTAGGAGTTTGGTTTAAAAACCGAAAAACTTCTCTCCCACTTTGCGGGGCTTTCGATTAAATAACTTTAACTCTTTAGGAAACGACCATGGGCGACAAGGTTAAGGCTATATTCGAAAAGGCTTGCCCCAACTGCGGAGGACCGATAAGCGACAAAAGACTCCAATTGGGTCTTCCCTGCTCCAAGTGTATCCCCAAGGTGGAAGGTATAGAAGACCAGGACACCGCATGCGTTCGACTGAAAGAGGAGAGGAACCTAAAGAGGGATTTTAAGGAAATATGCGACCTCAAGGTGGAGGAGAGGGAGTTTGACAACTTCTTTTGGTCTATACATAAATCCCAACCCTGGAGTCTCCAAAAGGCTTGGTTTAAGAGGTTTTACCTCGGTAGGAGTTTCGCACTCTTAGCCCCCACAGGGATAGGGAAAACCACTTTTGGACTCACCTTGAGTTATTACCTCGCCGAAAAGAGGAACAAAAAGAGTTATTTGATATTTCCGACGCGCCTATTGGTGGAACAGGCTATAAACAAACTCCGCAAAATGGGGGTCCCCGAAGAGTATATGCTCTACTTCGGGGAAAAACCCTCTTTAACCAAAAAACAGCGTGAGGAGCGGTTAAAGAGGCTCCAAGAGGGGGATTTCAAAATACTTATCTCCACCTCTATGTTCCTATATAGGAATATAGAACATATCCCCAAAGGGGTCTTTTCCCTCGTGTTCGTCGACGATGTGGATAGCTTCCTAAAGACCGCCAAGAATATCGATAAAGCCCTTTACCTGCTCGGCTTCACCGAAAGGGACATAGAGTGGGCTATGAAGATAATACGCCTTCGAAAGGAGTTAGCCCAAAAGCCGAACGTCTCCAAGGAGGAGTGGGAAAAACTCCGCAAGGAGGAGGAGAAACTAAAGAAACACGCCGAGAGAGTTAGAAAGGGCGTTCTAATTGTCTCCTCCGCAACCTCCAACCCCCGAAGCGAGAGGATAAAGCTCTTTAGGGAGCTTCTCGGCTTTGAGGTCGGTCGCCCGCTCTTTTACCTGCGGAACGTAGTCGATGCCTACGAGGACAAATTCCTCGGCGGTAAAAAGTCGGTGGAAGACCACAAACCCCTTTGGGATTTCGTCGCCGAGTTTGTAAAAAAACACCCCAAGGGGGGACTTATATACGTCTCCCAGGATAGGGGTAAGGAAGAGGTCGACCGCCTTGTGGAGTATCTAAACTCCAAGGGACTAAAGGTGGTCTCCTACGAAGAAATGGACCAACACCTGGAGGAATACGAGAGGGGAGAGGTCAACGCCCTGGTCGGAATAGCCTCCTACAGGAACCCCCTCGCGCGCGGTTTCGATATGCCCCACGTTGTCAGATACGCCCTCTTTGTGGGTGTTCCTAAACTCAAGTTCACCCTAAAGGTGGAGGAACATATATCCCACATCCTGTGGGCTTTGGTTGCTATAAGACCCCTAATAGCGAAGGACAAAGAGCTCCGCGAGAGGTATCTCCAAAAGCTCGACCGCTGGATTGAGAGGCTCAGAAAATACTCCTACCTCTCGGAGGAGTTTATAGAGAGAAACGAACGCCTGAAGGAGATTATCGAAAGTCTCCGAAACGAGGTAAGGGAGTTTATAGAAAATCCCGAAATCCTCGAGAGGATTAAAGAGAGCGACGAGATAACCCTAAGGTGGGACGAGAGGGAAGGTTATTCCCTCATAGTGGCGGATGTGACCGGGTATCTGCAAGCGTCGGGTAGGACTTCGAGACTCTACGCGGGGGGACTGACTAAAGGTTTTTCCCTCGTTTTGGTGGACGATGTAAAAGCCTTTAACAACCTCCAGAAAAAGGTCAAGTGGTTTAGCGACGAGATAGAGTTTATTCCCCTTAAGGAGGTTGATTTAAAGACACTCTTTGAGGAGATAGAAAAAGACCGTCAAAAGGTGGAGAGATTTTTAAAGGGAGAAGTCCCCGAAGAGGTCAAAGAGCTTATAAAACCGGTTTTGGTGATAGTGGAATCTCCCAACAAGGCGAGGACTATAGCCAATTTCTTCGGGAAACCCTTACGCCGCCGTGTTGGGGAAATGGACGTTATGGAGGTCTCTCTCGGGGATAAATTCCTAACCATAACCGCCTCGGCGGGACACGTATACGACCTCATAAAGAAAAACGAGGAGAACGTTTTCCACGGCGTTATAGTCGAGGGCGACAGGAAAAACCCCAAGCACTTTATACCGATATACGAACCCATAGAGCAGGAAACCCCCGAAGGGGAGATTAGAACTAAGGAGGAGATTATCGAATCGCTCCGCCAAGCCGGTCTTGAGGTGGCGGAGGTCTATATAGGCACAGACCCCGACAGCATAACGGGAGATTCCAAAGTCCTCGTAAAGGTAAACGGAGAGGTCAAACACCTAACGGTGGAAGAACTCTTCGAACAACTCAAAGAGGAGTGCGATGTTTCCCTCCGCAACGGGCACGAGTATATCGAACCCAAAGACCTCCAAGTGGTCGTTGTCGATAGGGATTACCGCGTGAGGTTTGGAAAAGCCAAGTATCTAATCCGCCACAAGGTTAGGAAACCGATTTACAGAATAACCACCCAGAGCGGAAGGGAGATAAAGATAACGGGAGACCACTCCATCTTTAGGTTGGACGCAAACCTAAACCTCCAAGAGGTTAAACCGACCTCCCTCCGCGAAGGGGATTTTATTGTTGTGAACGAAACACTCCCCGAGGAGGCTATAAAATTTCTCGACCCCCAAGAGGTGGAAAAATTAAGAACCGAAACCTTTGAAGGGAGAAAGATAGGCGATATCCGCGAGGAGAGGATAACCAAAATAGAAAAACTCCCCTTGGAGGAGCAATACGTTTACGACTTTGAGACCGAAACCCAAAACTTTGTGGCTAACAGTATCCTCTGTCACAACACCGAGGGAGAAAAAATCGCCTTGGACCTCTACGAGGTGCTAAAACCCTACCAACCCAACATTAGGAGAATGGAATTCCACGAGGTCACAAGGAGGGCTATTGTTGAAGCCCTCCACAACCCGAGGGAAATGGATATAAACCTCGTAGAGGCTCAAATGGTTAGACGTATTGCCGACCGGTGGGTGGGGTTTGAACTATCAAGACTTTTGCAGGAGCACTTTAAAAAACCATGGCTCAGTGCGGGAAGGGTTCAAACACCCGTCCTCGGTTGGGTTATAGAGAGGGATAAGCTCTACAGAACCAAAAAGGGTGCGGTGTTCGTCTACCTCCCCAACCCGGAAAGGGATAAAAGAAGGGTCTCCGTAAGTTGGGAGTTTGAGGATAAGAAACTGGCAAAGGAATTCTTTAAAAACCTCCAAGCGGTGGAGGTAAAGATTATCGACCGCAAAGAGGAGGAGAAAAAACCGGCGCCTCCCTTTACGACCGACGCTATGCTAAAGGAGGCGAGCGAAAAGCTCCGCTTTAGCGCAAGTAAAACTATGCAACTGGCTCAAGAACTGTTTGAGACCGGACTAACGAGCTACCACCGAACCGACAGCACCCGCGTGTCCGATGTCGGTATATCGATAGCGAGGGAGTATATAGACGAGAATTTCGGGCATGAATACTTCTCCCCCCGCCATTGGGGAGAGGGCGGAGCGCACGAGTGTATAAGACCCACCCACCCTTGGGATGTGGAAGAGCTCCGTTCGATGATGCTCGCCGGACAAATACAGCGCCTTACCAGAGACCACCTGAGATTATACGAACTCATCTTCAAACGCTTTATGGCTTCCCAAATGATACCCGTCCAAGTTGAGGTTTCTAAATTTGAGGTTCTCCCCGTATTGGAAAATAAAGAACTACCCACCTCCAAAGTGGAAAAGGAAGAGATAACCTCCATTTTGAGGGACGGATTCAACCTAATGACACCTATAGAGGTCTATTACCTAAGGGAAGGAACTTTTAAAGTTGTTGAACAAAAAGAATTTACCGACGAGGAAGGTAATAAGTTAGAGGAATACTCCGATAGTGCGATGAAAATTTACAAACTCGTCCCCTTGGCGTATCCCTATACACAGGGTTCCCTCATAGAGGAGATGAAAAAACGGGGTATAGGAAGACCCTCAACCTATGCGCAGATAGTTCAGAAACTTTTAGACCGCGGTTATGTGATAGAGAGGAAAAATTTTCTATTCCCCACCAAGTTAGGTAAGGAGGTTTATAGCTACCTCATAAGGTTGAAAGAAGCCGAGAAATTCGTTAAGGAGGAGTTTACGAGAATCCTCGAGGAGTTAATGGACAAAATAGAACGGGGGGAGGTTTATTATATAGATGTTCTCAAAGACCTCTATTGGGAGGTTTTGAGGATTGAGAAATTGAAAGGAAATAAATAAAAACTTCTTTAGTGTTTTTTTGTTTTATTCTCTTTTGGGTTAATCCCCATTATTTCCATTCCGGGTAGAGTAATAAAGGAGTTTATTGGCGTAGGTGCGGTAAATACAGGCTATTATATATGCACCTATAGAAGATAATCCACAAAGAAAGAAAAATGATAGTTTATACCAGCTAAAATTATTGAAAATATTAAAAACCCGTAAAAGAAGCATTATGTCTATCCCTAAAAGGATAAGAGCGGAAATTAAAAAGCCAAACCACAATAAATTTACTTCATTCCTTTTTTTCTATAGAAAAACTAAAATAGGTATACTCAATAACATACTTAAACCCACAAAAACCCTACTAAGAACAAAATGAACCTCGCTGATTTCTAAAAGAAGATTATTAGACACTTCTTTAGTTATCTGGGAATTATTTCCACTATTAGGATAGATTCCCTCTTTCACTTCCAAAAAATGTTGGGGTTCAATATAATATCTCCTATCAGGACAAACCTTTTCTATTATTCCATCCCTACACTCAAAAGGTCTCCAATCAAAGAAAACCAAACCAATAAAAGCTTCATCCGAAAAGCATAAAATTTCACCCAAAACCCATGCGATGGTTAAATAAAGAATCTAACCACTTGTGGGGAGTTGTCGGATTTTAAAACGAAACCCATTAAGGTCTATAATATTTCCATCTTCCACTTGGAGGGTGGCGTCATCTTTAAATAACCTTATATCGGCATTCGGAATATTAATTTCCACCGAGTAGGTATTATTTCCCCTACTACCTTGGTCGGAAATGTTCATATTTCCCGGAATTGAACCATAGGGGAAGTTAAAAGAAATTTTGTCAAACCTTAACTTAACACTTGCGGGAATGGTTTTCTCATCCACCTTATAGAAAGAAATTTTTAAAAATGAAAAAATACGCCGGGTGAGAAAATAAAATAGGAATGGGACGCCCTAAAAATAATCGAACAATACAGCCAAATATTCGATGAGTTCATTATAGCAAAAGGTCTCTACAAAGCCAAGAGGGGAAGAAAGCC
>JALVTI010000099.1 GCA_027035985.1 Aquificales bacterium
GACCTATTGAAGGGAAAGGGAAAGGAAATATTAAGCTAATCCCCTCGCCCGTTTGTAAGCCTCCTCTATTACCTCTATAAGTTTCCCCTTTATCCCTTCCGAGTGGAGTTTCGAAAGTCCGTAAATCGTAGTCCCCGCGGGGGAGGTCACTTTATCCCTCAGCAGTATGGGGTGGTCTCCACTCTCCTCCATAAGTTGGAGTGTTCCCATAAAGGTGTAGAGGGCTATCTTTAGGGCTTCGGGGTATTTGAAGCCGAGCTTTACCCCCGCCTCGGCGAAGGCGTCGACTATTTCGGCTATAAAGGCGGGTGCGCTTCCCGCCAGGGCGGTTATGGCGTCCATCAGACCTTCGTCCAGCTCCACCACCAAGCCGGTTTTCCCGAGGAGTTCCTTAACCCTCTCCCGCTCCGCGGGGGTGAGATTTTCCGAGTAGGCGACCCCCCACACCCCCTTGCCGACGGCGACGTTTACGTTCGGCATGGTGCGGACTATTTTTGAGTCTTCCCCCAAGAGGTCTTTGAGTTTTTGGAGGGAAACACCCGCGGCGACCGAAATAAAAATTTTTTCCCCTTTTTGGGGGTGGTCTTTAAAGGGCTTTACCGCCGCGGGGAGGTCTTTGGGTTTGGTAGCCAAAAAGAGGATTTGGGATTTTTCGAAAACCTCCTCGGAGGGAAGGACTTTAAACCCCTCCCTTTGGAGTCTTTCCCTGCTCCTTTCACTCCTCACGGAGGCGAGAATCTTTTCTTTGGGAAACCCGGCGCGGGTAAGACCTTCGGCTATAGCTCTCGCCATGTTTCCAAATCCGATAAAACCCACCGTAGGTTGCATAGGGATTATTCTCACCTAATGGGGGAAAGGGAATATTTCCTCTCCCTCGCGGTGGAGGAGGCGAAAAAGGCTTTCCGAAAGGGGGAGGTTCCGGTCGGGTGTGTGATAACCCTAAGGGGCGAGGTAATTGCAAAAGCCCACAACCGGGTGGAGGAACTATCTGATATAACCGCCCATGCGGAGATGCTCGCGATTTCCGAAGCCTCCAAAAGGGTTGGAATAAAAACCCTCCGAGAGTGCGAGATATACGTTACCCTCGAACCCTGTCCCATGTGCGCGGGGGCTATAGCCCTGGCGGGGTTTAGAAGACTCTACTTTGGCGCCTACAACCCAAAGCACGGGGCGGTGGTGAGCCGTTTCTTTATAGCAGAGGAATACGGCATTCCTTGGGAGCGTATTCCCTGCGAAGAGTGTTCCAAACTGCTCGGGGATTTCTTTAAAGGATTAAGAAAGAAGGATTAATTCCCGCCTTCGGCGGGGTTTGATTTTATGACGTCATAATGTTAAAGTTGAGGGTTATGCGAAGGGTAGCCACCACTTTGCGCCTCGATGAGGAGAAAGCCCGCCTCCTGCGCGCCTTAGCGGGTTACGAGAGGAGGAGCATTAACGAGATTCTCAACGAACTTGTGGACGAATACATCGAACGCCATAAGGAGACTCTCGAACTTCTATCCATTCCCGGTTTTTTGGAAGAGTGTAAGGAGGGACTCGAAGAGATAAAAAGGGGTGGCGGGAAAACCTTAGATGAGTTGGACGATTAAACTCTCCAAAGTTGCGGAAAAGAAATACAAAAAACTCGATACGGTTACCAAAAGTGGAATTAAAGAAGCCCTCAAAGGGTTATCGGAAATGGAAATTCCCAAATA
>JALVTI010000100.1 GCA_027035985.1 Aquificales bacterium
GTTTGTTTGCAAAGGTGAGGTATATGGAGTTAAGTGGTTGGAGGAGAAAGCTTACTATTTTGACCTATTTAACCGCTTTGGGGGTCGCCTCCTATGCTTACGCCTAATTTCTCACCCAGCGTATTAACTTGCGTTTTAATCTATCCTCCTTATGGAGGTAATCCTAGCCTCTTCCTCCCCGAGGAGAAGGCAAATTTTGAACCTTATAGGGTTAAAAGGTTTCAAAGTGGTTCCCCCCAAGGGGAGGGAGGTAAAGGTTAGGAAACCTTCGGACGTGAGGAAAAACGCTCTCCTAAAGGGGGAATCGGTCTTAAAGGAACTATCCAAAGTGGGTAAGTATCTCGTTATAGCCTCCGATACGGCGGTCCTTATAAACGGACGCTTTTTGGGAAAACCCTCCTCTCCCCAAGAGGCTAGGGAGATGCTAGAAACCCTTTCGGGAAATTGGCACACCGTCTACACCTCCATAGGGGTCTTTCTGAAGGAGGGTTCCCGAGTGAGGAAAAAACTGGTTCTCGACCGCGCGAGGGTGAAGTTTAAAAAGCTCTCCGATGGAGAAATAGATTGGTACATCTCGACCAGCGAACCGCTCGACAAGGCGGGCGCCTATGGCATACAGGGTTATGGGGCGATTTTTGTCGAAAAAATCGTCGGCGATTACTTCACCGTTATGGGAATGTCCCCGAACAAACTTTACGGGTTGTTGGTGGAATTGTTGGGAGAGGAAAGGGTTTTGAAACTCTTAAACGGCTAGGGGTTCGTAAACCTCTTCCTTGTCGAGGTCGTAAATCCTCAAAATGGGCGTATCCTCGAGACACCTCGAGTAGGCGAGGACGGGTTTTTCCCAAATGGTTTCGCTCTCTATTAGGTTCACCAACCTCTCCAGCCCCTCTTCGTCGCTGAGGGGATAGCTGTTTTCGATGTCATAAATGAGCACACCCGCCTTCTCTATACCCAATTTGGACTTTAGCTCTTTAAAGAGCCTTTTAACGGCTGTGTAGTGGTCGAGAACCTCCAAGGGGTTTTCAACCCTTTCGACCAATTTGCGGACGAAGTTTGTAAATTCCCTTTCCCCCTCTTTGGAGAGGAGTTTTTCAGCACCCTCACAGGTTTTGAGGATTACCAGAAGATTTTTTTTGTTAGAATAGGCGACTACAGCCCCCTTATCCCTCATCGCTTTTCCTCCTTTTTTTCCTTTCTAATTCAAAAATAGAAATTAGGCTGTTAAGAAAGGGTTAATATGCCCCAGGTCAAACGGGTGGGCGGAAGTAGACCGGCTCGACCTCAAAGATATTAGCCGCCGCTCCGCGGCGGGATTTTTCGTAGGCTATAACGGCGCCTGCCTCCGAGAGCCCCCTAAGCGGCAGGACGAGCTTCTCCCTTATCGGAAGACGCTTTTCAACAGCCTCAAACTCCTCCGCAAAGTGGTAGGGAATAATTAGGTTCAACCTTTTCCCCAAAAGGGATTCTATAGCCTCCTCGTCCAACGCCGAGGGTTTTACCATCTCCCTCCAACCCTCGAAGGTCTTTTCCCATATACCGTAAACCCAATAGCGGGAGACCTTTATTACGGTTAGGTATTCCCCCTCGGAGGTTGCAAACTTCGTAAAACCCTCAAAGGTGGTGTAGGTGTAAAGGGGTTTACCCAAAACCTGGGCGTAAGTTTTAAAAGACGCGACCCCAACCCTCAAGCTGGTCGAATACCCGGGACCCAAATTCACCGCAAAGGCGTCGACACTTTTAACGTCCACCTTTAGGTCTTCGAGGATCTTGGGGAACACTTCGAGGAACTTCTTACCCCTCTCCTCCCCGTAGTGGAGCACCGAAACCCTCTTTTCCTCATCCCAAAGGGTGAAGTTGTGGTATGAGTAAGAACTGTCAAGGCTTAGGATGAGCATAGCGAAAGTAGAATTTTAGAGTATGCGCAAAAGACTGCTCTCAGCCCTCGCCCTGCCGCTTTTGACCTTCGCAATGGGCGAAAGGGCGGTTCCCCAAAACTTCGTGCCGGCGAAGATAGTCGACAAACGGGGTGTGGCTCACGAGGTTTCCGCCCTGGTCTGCGACGGAAAAACCTACTTTACCTTTGAAGACGGTTCGGTATACCTAAAGGTGCCTTTCGAAAACTTAAAGAAACTCGTCGTGGAGGGTAAGAAGGGGGATAAACTTCTGGTGGAGGCTTACTTTACCAACGGCGGGAGAAAAAAACTTTTGATAGACCCCGATGTGGAGTGTGTGGGACCCACCCCCTACGGGACTGTGGACGCCTTCCTCTCCCAAATAAGGGAGATAGATTTTGGAAAACCTTCTAACGGTCGGTAATCTCTACCCTGTTTTTTCCGTTTTTCTTAGCCCTGTAAAGTGCCTCGTCGACTCTTTTAAAAAACTCCTTTGGGTCTTCCCCTCTATATTCCCCTACACCGAATGAAGCGGTAACTTTAACCTTGCAAAGGGGATTTTTTTCCAGAGAAGACCTTATTCGTTCCGCCAATTGAACCGCCTCTTTTAAGGGGGCGTTTACGAATATACTAAATTCCTCCCCACCCCATCTGACAACCACATCATCTTTTCTAACGTTTTCTTTTAAAATTTTCGCAACATGTCTTAAGACTTTATCCCCAAAGTTGTGTCCATATGTATCGTTTATGCGCTTAAAATCGTCCAAATCCAGCAGAATAAAGGAAATGGGTTCTTTTCTCTCGTGGAGGTTCTTTAATTTCCTCAAAATATAAACGTTGAAAAATCTCCTATTGAGCAGTCCCGCTAAGGGGTCTTTAAAAAGTTTTTTCTCCAATTTTTGGAGATTTTCGCCGTATTTTATGAGACCATAACGGTAAGCCCAAAAGTGGAGAATTCCTGCCGTAATAAGGATTATTACCGCAAATAGGATGTCCTCTAAAAGTTGTAACTTGTACCTTTCACAAAAGGTGGAAGCCTCCAACTTGAACCTTTCAAAGACGATTTGTAGGTAATTTTTTATTTCGGTTGAGTATAGGAGAAAGGTTTTTTCAACACCATTTGTGGAAATTTGTTTTTCACGTTCCAATAGGGGGGTTATTAAATTGAGAACTCTTTCCTCAAAGAGTACTTTTAAATCTTTTGGGGAAATCTCCGTTTTAAATCCATGGGCGTAAGCGTCGGCTTTTCCTTTGTGAAGTAAAAGATTTTCTTCCTTTTTATGCAAGTAATCCAAAAGAAAGTTTGTGGTTTCCGTATCAAAAGCCAGTAATAAGTATAGGGTCTTGAATTTTAAGGATATTATTTTGGGCTTGAGTAATGAACTGAATTTACTATAACACTCCAAGAGATAATCAATAATTTCCCCTTTTTTGCTTTCATCTATACTTTTATTTCCGTGTAGAAATGGACAATTTTTAAGACCTTCGTAATTGGGGCTTTTTAATTGATATTCCTTAAAGTGGAACCGATTTTTTCCTCCTTTAGAGTTGAAATCAATTCCTTTCAACTGCAGTTGTGTATAAAAACGTTCCCTGTTAAGGTTCACAACATTTTCTGCTAAAACCTTTAAATGGTCCAAAAATTGGACACTTTTATCGATTTTTTGGTATTTGCTGTAAGCATCGAGGATAAAAAAGGTAATGATAACAAGTAGGGCGAGGTAAGAAACTATGAGGAAGGGGAAAAGAATTTTCCGAAAATCGCTATTTCTCACCGTCGGGTGCTATTGTACCAAATCGCGTAAATAGTCGGGAACTTCCCCTTTCTTTTTCTTTTTCTTTCCGAAAATTTTGTCAACTATCTTAGGTGCGTAGATAAAGATAACCGAACCCAATACGGCGGTTGTGATTATATAAATTGCGCTTAAGGGTTGTATAGCCTTTGGAGCCATAGCGGTAACAACTATCGAGAATTCTCCCCTCGGAATCATTTCGAGCGCCGCCCTAAGCGAAAGCTTGGGCGAAAGTCCGGCAAGTAAACCCCCCACATAGGTGCCGGCAACTTTACCCAGAACACTTAGAATAATCAAAAGCGTTAGGAATAAAAGGTTTGGCATTTGGGTAATTTCCGGTATGGACGCACCGAAGTTGTAGAAGAAAATAGCCATAGACAACTCTTTTAGGTCGTGGAGGGATTTTTCTATATCTTCCGCGAAGGGGGTTTCACCAAACATCAGACCCAATATAAAGGCTCCCAAAACTTCGCTAATACCCAGAGAGTGGAAAGCCCCGGCTATTAATAGGAGCAAACCGAGCATTAGCAGAATTACATCCTCCGCACCGATGAGGATTTTTTCGAGATAGTGGGTGATACGTGAGAGTATTAATTTGCCCAACACTATCGATAGCCCAACCACTACAAACATCAGGACGATATTCCCCGCTATGTGGGCTGGGTTGACCTGCCCCTGCATCAGTCCGAATAGTACCGATAGGAGAATAATCGAAACGATATCCTCGAATATCAGTATTCCGAGAATCAGTTCCGTTTCAGGGTTAATCAGCCTCTTGTAATCTATCAACAGCTTGGCGATTATAGAGGTGGACGACGGGTAGGCTACCGTGGCGATAAATAGAGCCTCTATCCAGTTGAAACCGAAAAGTAGAGCTAATCCCAATGGGGGGAAGAAGTTTAAAACAAAATCGGCAACTCCCGCTTTCCAAGACTTTGCGGTCATTGACTTTAGCTTGTCGATGTTAAACTCCAATCCGATGAAGAAGAAGAGTAGGATAAGTCCCAGCTCGACAAAAAAGTGGAGGTGTTCGGCGTGAATGAAATCCTTTGTCAGTAGTCCGAGGAATATTATCGGAATGAGCGAGGGGATACCGAACCGCCTCGAAATCAAAATCGAAAGGTAGATTAAAAACAGCGCTAATCCCGAATAGAGTAAAGCCATAAGGATTAAAGATTTACATTCGCCTCATGAAAAGGCAAAGGAGTATAACACAGAGCTCCTCAAAGCCTTTTAGGGTTGGAGACGTAAAATAGATACGACTTTGGGAGGTAAAGAGCGATGGCAAAAATATCCATGGAATTGGTTAAGCAACTAAGGGAAATGACCGGCGCCGGTATGTTGGACTGCAAAAAGGCGCTCGAGGAAGCCGGCGGCGATATCGAAAAGGCTAAAGAAATCTTGAGGAAAAAGGGTTTGGCTAAAGCCGCCAAGAAGGCATCCCGCGAGACCAAAGAGGGATTGGTCGTAGCCGTAGGCGATAAAAATAAAGGTGTTCTCCTCGAGGTAAATTGCGAAACCGACTTCGTCGCAAGGAACGAGCTTTTCCAAAACTACGTCAAGCAAATCGCCGAGCTCATAGCCAAAGAGGACAAATTCAAAAATGTCGGTGTGGGCGACGTTGAGGAGCTCAAAAAGACCGAAATTGAACCCGGTAAGGATGTTGACACCTTCGTCAAAGAGGCTATCGCCAAGATAGGTGAAAACATTCAAATAAAGAGGTTCGCACGTTTCGACGCCGAAGGGGAAAACAGAGTGGTTGCAACCTACATCCACCCTCCCGGAAGAATTGGAGCTATGGTTGAAATAGAGTGCGAACCCGCCGAGCTGTGCGAAAAACCCGAGGTTCAAGAGCTCATTAAAGACCTACTGCTGCAAATCGCCGCTATGAGACCGGAATACCTCACCACCGAAGAGGTTCCCGCGGACATTATTCAAAAAGAAAAAGAAATCTATATAGAGCAAGCCCGCAAAGAGGGCAAACCCGAACATATCCTCGAGCGCATCGCCGAGGGTAAGATTAAGAAATTCTTCCAGGAAAAGGTTCTCCTCGAACAACCCTTCATAAAAGAGGAGAAAAAATCCATTAAAAAACTCATCGAAGAGGTTGCAAAACAGGCGGGTGGAAATATTAAAGTCAACCGCTTTGTCAGGTTCGAATTGGGTCAGTAATCCAATTTTTGTTCTCCTTTTTTATCCTTTCCACCCGGAGGGGTCTTGCAAATTTTGATAATTGACCCTATATGGGTTCGGTCGAACACTTTCCCGTCCTATTGGAGGAGACGGTTAACCTCCTATCCCGCGAGGGGGAGGCGGTTTACGTAGACGCCACAATAGGGTTAGGGGGACACTCTTACGAACTACTAAGGAGAAATCCTAAAGCCTACCTAATAGGGATAGACAAAGACCCAAACGCCTTGGAGGTTGCCGAGAGACGCCTAAAGGAGTTCGAGGGTCGCTTTTCCCTCTACCAAGCCGACTACAGGGATATAGACGAGGTTCTTAAGGCTGAAGGGATTGAAGCTGCCGACGGGATACTTATGGACTTGGGGGTTTCGATGCTCCAGCTGAAGACCCCCGAAAGGGGTTTCTCCTTTATGGAGGAGGCACCCCTCGATATGAGGATGGACCCCCGGCAGAGGCTAACCGCCTACGATGTGGTGAACCGCTATTCGGAACGGGAGCTCGCCCGAATTATTAGGGAGTTTGGGGAAGAGAGGTTTGCCCCGCGCATAGCGCGGGCTATAGTCCAATACAGGAGAAAAAAACCGATAGAGACCACCCGAGAACTCGCCGAGATAGTCGAAAGAGCCGTTCCGAAGGGCTTTTACAGGAGGATACACCCGGCTACTAAAACCTTTCAGGCTATCCGCATAGAGGTCAACAGGGAGTTGGAACACCTAAAGGAGGCGCTTTTAGAAGTTCCCAACCTCCTAAAGGTGGGGGGAAGGGTGGCGGTTATTTCCTTCCACTCGTTGGAGGATAGAATCGTAAAGCACACCTTTAGGCACTTTGAAAAGGAAGGACTTTTAAAGGTTTTGACCAAAAAACCGATAACCCCCTCGGAGGAAGAGATAAGGAAAAATCCCCCCTCGAGGAGTGCAAAACTCAGAGCCGCCGAAAGGGTTTGATTTGCCTTTTTTCCCCTTAGCGGCTAACTTTGATTATCAAAACCTTTAGGAGGTAGGGAAATGTATTACATCGACCCCTTTAGCGCCCTGATGAATATGCTCTGGTGGCTTTTAATCCTCTTTATCTTCCTCCAGCCGTGGTTTTCCAAATACCAGCTTCAGAGGGCGAGAGAGACCTTAATCCGCCGACTCGAACGCAAGCGCGGGAGCCGCGTTATCACGATGATACACCGTCAGGAGACGATGGGATTTCTCGGCATACCCCTCTTTAGGTTTATAACGATTGAGGACTCGGAGGAGGTTCTAAGGGCTATCCGCATGACCCCCGACGATATGCCCATAGACTTCATAATCCACACGCCCGGCGGTTTGGCTTTGGCGGCTACCCAGATAGCGAACGCCCTCGCCGACCACAAAGGTGAGGTCAGGGTTATAGTCCCCCACTACGCGATGAGCGGCGGAACGCTCATAGCCCTCGCGGCGGACAAGATTATTATGGACAAACACGCCGTTTTGGGACCCGTAGACCCCCAATTAGGACAGATGCCGGCGGCTTCCAT
>JALVTI010000101.1 GCA_027035985.1 Aquificales bacterium
ACCCATCCCAACCCCACCGTCGGGTGTGTGATAGTAAAGGGTGGAAAAATCGTCGGGGAGGGCGTCCATTGGCGCGCCGGCATGCCCCACGCCGAAGTGGAGGCGCTAAAGAGGGCGGGGAAAAACGCCGAAGGGTCTACCGTATATGTCACGCTCGAACCCTGCGCCCACTACGGGAGAACGCCCCCCTGCTCGCTGGCTCTTTTGAGGGCTAAGGTCAAAAGGGTGGTTGTGGCTACGACCGACCCCAACCCCAAGGTGGCGGGGAAAGGGATAGAGATACTCCGAAGGGGGGGGGTAAAGGTCGACGTCGGACTCCTCAAGGAAGAGGCTAAAAAACTAAACGAGGACTTCTTTTGGTGGATAACCAACAAAACCCCCTTTGTGGTTCTAAAAATTGCCCAAACCTTAGACGGATTTATAGCCACCCCCGATGGGAGTAGTAAGTGGATAACCTCCGAGGGGAGTAGAAGATTGGTTCACCTGCTGAGGTGTCAAAGTTCGGCAATCCTCGTTGGGGTGGGAACTGTTTTGAGCGACAATCCTAGGTTGACCGTCAGAAGTGTCCCCTGCGAGAGGCAACCTCTAAGGGTTATTTTGGACACCCACCTGAGGACACCTTTGGAGGCGCATATAACCGACACAAGCGAGGCGCCGACCCTAATCTTTACCGCCTCCGACGATTGGGAGCGGATTGGGGCTTTCGAACGGAAGGGCGTTGAGGTGATAAGAATCCCCGCCGAAGGCGGGCTTTTGGATTTAAGGGAGGTATTGAGAATTTTGGGCGAAAGGGAGGTGGTAAGCCTGCTCGTAGAGGGCGGGGCTAAGGTTTTCGGCGCCTTCCTTAGGGAGAGACTCTTTAACAAGCTCTACACTTTTATAGCTCCCAAGGTGTTCGGCAGGGGTATCTCACCTTTTGAAGGGTTTGGGGTTAAAAATCCCGACCTGGCGGAGGTTCTGAAACTGGAAAGGCTCACCCGTATAGGGGATGACATTCTTGCGGAGTATTACCCCTAGGGGGGATAGCTTAATTTTTCCTTATTTTGGTATGTAAGTAAAGGTATGAGCTACCTGGTGAGTCTGTCGATATTTCCCACCGATAAGGGGGAGAGCGTATCCAAATACGTTTCCAAAGTGGTGAAGCTGATAAAAGAAAGTGGTCTCCCCTACAAGCTAACCCCTATGGCTACGATTGTCGAGGCGGAGGATATAAACGAGGTTTTCCGCCTTATGGAGAAGGCTTACAAGATACTCCAAGAGGAGGGTTGCAACCGTATATACACCGTTATGACGGTCGACTACCGCAAGGGAAAATCCAACCGCATAGAGCAAAAGGTTCGTTCGATAGAGGAGAAAATCGGAGGGGTCGACAAAATTTGACACTCCCCTTTGGGGTTATCTTATTTCCTCTATGTCCTCCGAAGGGAATAAAAATCCTCTTTCCCAGTACAGGGAGAGGATTGACCGAATAGATGAAACCATTTTGGAACTTCTAATAGAGAGGGCTAACCTCGCGAAGAAGATAGGCGAGGTTAAAAAGGAAAAGGGTCTTCAAATCCACGTCCCCGAAAGGGAAAGGGAGATTTTGGAACGCCTCTTGGAGAAAAATAGGGGGCGTTTTCCCGAACAGGCGCTCGTTAGGATTTTTCGGGAGATAATATCGGCTTGCCTCTCCCTCGA
>JALVTI010000102.1 GCA_027035985.1 Aquificales bacterium
ATAACATTGATTGGGATTTATTCCTAAGAAAGGAGAGAAATTTTAACCATTTGACGGTTAAACAGCAAAAATAGTTCCCATTTTAAGGAAGAATCATAAAAATCTCTTAATAGTTGGTAGAATTAAATAAAACAATTAAAGAATTCATGCAATAAGCGTTCCAAAAAGAGGGTTGAATTTATACATAATTACCAAGTAATGGGTCAAGCACAATTAATAAGTTTGCTTTACCTCAAAGGAGTTAGGAAATTCTTTTGACACGCTTAAGGTTATATGTCATTTTTGGCACTTGACATTAAATGGTGGATAATTAAAATCATTAATCAAATGTAGTTTTGTATTTCAAGGTTTCCTTTATGGGGGATAAATTTTTTGCTATTTTTAGCGATGCGGTTTCGGTTAAAAGGAGTGGAAAACGATTAACTTTGATTAAGGGAGATAAAAAGATAAGCGTTTTGCTTAAAAACTTAAAGGCTATTTTGGTTTTTGGAAACGCCCACTTTTCGGGAGAAAGTTTAAATCTAATCCTATCCGAGGAGGTTCCCATATTTCTTTTTACAAGATTTGGAAAATTAAAGGGTATCATTTACAGCGAAACCTTGGCGAGTAATTACAACAATAGGTTAGAACAATACGAGCTTTATAAGAATAAACGTTTAGAGGTTGCTAAATTTTTTGTCCTAAAAAAGTTAGGGGAAATAGAGAATGTTTTTCAACTTTATTTGGAAGAGTATAAACAAAAACTTTTGGAGGTGTCGGATTTAAATGAAGTTCGAGGAATAGAGGGTATTGTTTCTAAGTTGATGTTTGAAAGGGTTAAAGAGACATTAACAGACTCCCTCTTTAAGTTTGAAGAGAGGAGCTATTATCCTCCTAAAGATGAAGTTAATGCTTTATTATCCCTTACCTATACGCTTATTTACGCTATGACCTATCCGCTGGTGGTTTCCTTGGGTTATGACCCCTATATCTCCTTTTTGCACTCTAAAAGGGGGACACATATGGCTTTTTGCTCCGATGTTATGGAGGTAAGTCGCCCCTTTGCCACTTATGAGCTTGTGGAAAAAATTAAGGCTAAAGTGTTTAAAAAATCGGATTTCAATAACAACTCAAAGGGGATATACCTAAATCCCGAAGGGCTTAATAAATTGCTAAATTTTGTGGAAAACATTTCGGATAGAGTTTTGGAGCTTATAAGGGATTGTTTAGCGGAATTCTCTACATTTGCCGAAGATTTAAAATAACAAATAATGCCTAAGTTCTTAGTCTGCTATGACCTATCGGAGGAGAAAAAGAGGAGAAAACTCCGCAAAAAGTTAAAAAATGAGGGATTACACTTGCAGTGGAGCGTCTTCGAAGTGGAAACGGACGATGTGGAGAAATTAAGAGATTTTTTAAACCAATCGGTGGAAATAGAGAAATTTGAAAGCCTTATGGTTTTTAGGATAAAGAAACTGATAGCGAAATTCGGAACCGATTGGGAAGTTCCCGAATATAGGATTTAACTTTATAATGCTCCCGCAAGAGGTTGTTGATATTTTGAAATCTCAAAAGGTTATTTTTATTACGAACCCCCAAAAGGTGGAATACTCCTTTTCAAATGGAAAACTCAAAATTTGGAATGAAGAGATACCTTATAAAGACCTTCTTGGGGTTATTTTCGTTGAGAAACCGGATAAACCTCCAAGGGTTAGGAAAATTCCAATAATTTTTCCACCTTTGGAGTTGAAAAATATAGAAACTTTTCCCTACAGTAAGGAAAAGGAATTTTTGATACTAAAAGAGGTTTGCGGTTATGTGGGGAAATACCTACAGGTTTATTTAAAGAGATATTTGGGAAAAAGAGACCCTTTAGGGGTTGGTAGAATTAAAAAGACCTTTTGGGGATTTGTTAAAAGGTATAAAGAGAATGCAGTTTTTATAGAAAAATTTACAGATTGCACCCACGATGAGAGTCTAAAATTAGTTAAAGCAAAACTCACGGGGTATATTGATATTGCCTACACCAAAGGTTTTTATGGAATACTTACACTATATTTGGGAATACTAATAGCCGACCGATTGGGGCTAAAAATACCTTCCGATAAACAGCTTTTGCTCTATATTTTTCTACCCTCTGCCTACGCTATGGTTAATATGTTGGATATTAAAGCGGGTGTTTTCGATTTGAATAGTTATTTTTCTATCCCCGTTAGGGGACAAGTTTATACCTTTATAAATGAATTTCTCAATAACGAGGCGTTTCACGAACATTTTGTTTACTCCCTAAATTTGTTAGAAAGTTAAATTATGAAGATTGTTATAGCTTACGATATTGCCGATGATAGTAGGAGAAATAAACTTTCCCAACTTTTGTCCTCCTACGGTTATAGATATCAACTAAGTGTTTTTTATATACCCTCCATTACTCGGGGGGAGTTGGAAAAATTAAAAGAACGGATAAAGAGAGTTATAAATCCGAAAGCGGATAGGGTTAGGATTTATTTGGTTGAAAAATTGGAATTTGTAGAGGGTTATATTTGGGAGCCTTGGGAGAGTTTTAAGGTGTTTTAGTCTATATCACCGTGATATTCGCAATCGCAACCATCGGCGTCGCAATCGCATTCGCACCAAAATTCGCCATCTATATCGCAAAATATATCCATCTTTTCACCTCCTTTGGGTTTTAAAAGAGGGGGCAAAAGTTAACCAACCGAGGTAGTTAAAGGTTTTATTTATTCCAATTGGAGGTTTTCTTTCGCATCTTTCACCTCCTTTGTAGGTCTTTAAACAGGAGGAAATTCATCGTAGGAGGGGTAAACTCCCTCCTCTTCGCAAACTCCGTGAGGGGGTTCTTCCTCATAAAGAAAGGCAAAGGGCAAGTCCATCTTTTCACCTCCTTTTGAGGGATAAAAGAGGGAAAAGTTAAGAGGAGCTATCCGAAAGGCTTATGGCAGAAGCGACCAATTCGCCTATAACTTCGCCGGCAACTATGGCAAAAACCACAGCGGGAAGAAACATTTTTAACCTCCCGTTGGTTTTTAATCCTCCCTCGAGGCTATCAATCCCCCCATGGCGCCGCTTGCGGCTCCTATTATTCCTGCCGCTATTATTTCTTCGGCTAAAACTCCCACAAAGGGTATTAGAACCGGAAACATATTTCCCTCCCGTAGTTTTTAAAAGAGGGGCAACCGGCAAAAAAAATCAGCAAGGTATGGGGTGCGGAGGTATGGGTAAAGGACACCTCGGAGGTAAAAACATTTCTTCCACCTCATTTGGTTTGCTTTAGAGGTAAGGGGATAAACTAAAACCCAAAAATTTCAAGAACCTTTAAAGGGAATTTTATTTTTTTCCTCTTCATTTTTGCCCTCCTATTATTAATTAACGGGCGAGGGAAATAATTTCTGACCTTTTAATTTTCAATCGCGTTCGCAAGAACAAGAAGAGGAGGAAGCGGAACTGCCAACTATATAACCCGCAACCCCACCGGCTATAGCGGCAACTACTATAACCAGGGGCATTTTTCCACCTCCCAAGGGTTTATAAAAGTTGCTTCACTTTTTAAAAACATGTCAGGGGTCGGATTTTTGACACCCTTTTAAGTTGAATTCCAAATTTTCCTTTCATTAATTAATAACGAAATAAATTGCTTCCTTTTGACGGTATAGAATGAAAATATTTGATGAGACTTTTAATAGCAACTTGGGGAGAACCCGCCACTTGGAAAGCGGTTAGATATAGATTTGGAGGGGAAGAACAACAATCCTGTTCCACTTTGGGGATTATTAAAAAAGTGATAAACCCCGATAGGACTATCGTTATTGTGTCCGACACACTGGCGGAGTTTAGTAAGGGAATAAATACCTGCGGTAAGAAAGAAAGCGACCAAAATGTGGAATTGGAAAAATCCGACTATAAGGGGGTATTAGAGTTTATAAATACCTATATAAGGAAGACTTTAGAAGCTTTTAATGTCTCCGCGGACGATATTTGGATTTTACCCTCTGTAGGATACTTCCCGAAAATAACCGCAAAAGGGAATTTGTCAGATTTAAGATACGCACTTTTTGTTAAATTTTTTGACATTTTTGAAGACCTTTTAAAGGAAGAGAAGGTCGAAATATTTTTGGATATTACCCACGGACAGAATTTCCTACCGTCTTTTACCTACGAGGTTTTAAAAACGGTTTTGGGAATATTAGCGCTATTTGTTAAAGATGTTAGGCTTACGGTTTTAAATAGTGACCCGTTTGTACCTTCTGCAAAACCGGAATTCTTAGAAATACACAGAGTTATAGATAACCTAAAAATAGCCCCTCAACCCTATGGTTATTACTCCAAAAGATACGACTTTATAGCTCCTTTTGGAAAGGGAGGTAAATCCTTTAAAGAGATAAGGGATAAAGTAGATAAGATTAAGAATAATAAAATTCCTTTAAGGTTGATAGATTATGTTCCTGCCTTTTTGGGGGCTGTTTACCACGGTTTACCACTTTTGTTGTTTTACGGATATTTGGAACCCGCTTATGCGGAAGAATTATTGGATACCGTTTTTGAAACCTATTATGAAAATGTTGAAATTTCGGAACAAAACGGCAGGTTGATTATGGAGAAAAAAATAAGACTCCGCCCGGAGGTTGAAGTTTTTGCGATTTACGGAATGCTCCTTAAAGGATTAAAGGAGAAATATCCTTTTATTGAGGAATATAGTTTTTATAAAACTAGAGATGAAGAGAAGATATCTATACCTTTAGATAAGTTAAAAGAAATTTCAGGACTCTTCTATTTCAGCGAGAAGAACAAAGCAATTCTTGAAAAGGAACTTACGGATATTAAGAGAATAATTATCTGTTATCTATGTAGTAAAGGAAGCTTTGATTGGACGCCATTTATAGATTTGGAAATAAAGAATTTAAAAAGGGCGGAGGAGGAAGAGGAGGAGGAAAACCCTCAAAAGGAAACGGAAGGAACTCCTGCAACTTTGGGAAATGAAGAAAGGAACTTCTTCGCCCACGGAGGATTAATTAAAAAAGCTATTGAACTAAAGGGGGATAATGAAAAAATTTACATCCGATACATACCTAAAAATAGATATGAAGATAAAAAGATACTTATAAAGTTGAAAACCGTATTGGATTGGGCTAAAGAAGGATTAAACCAACTCTCATAGGTTTTTATCTAACTTTTTTTATCTCTTCCAACTTCAAAACTTCCACATATTGCGGGTTTCTATTGGGATAAAAGGAGTAGATTTTTCCATTTGCGTAATGTCCGAATGCTACACCCAAACCAAAGGCTAAAGCTACCGGTGTTCCGAAGAAAAATAGAATTTCCTCATAAAGTTTTGCATTAAGGTAATTCCTTATAAGGGTAAATATCTCGGCTATATCCCTCGTCCAGGTGCGGTTAATATTTAACTTTCCCCTTTCGCGGTGGGATATAAGCAAAATATCCGCCTTAATGTTTTTCGTTTCCAAAAATTGTTTAACCTTACCCTCGATAGGGTGAGAAACCATATCGAGAATAACCGCAAGAGATTTAGCCCTTTCCCCACCTTTATAGTCTGAAAAATTCCATTCCACCAGTTGGGGTTGTTCGATAAATTCCTTTAAACCTCTCGATGTTTCTTCATTTACCACTACCAATGGGTAGTAATTATTTCCCTGAAAGTGGTAAAAAACAGCCCTTTTATGTGCCCCGTGCATAATACCGTAGGCAAAAGCTAACGGCGAGGGACCGTCTAAAGCTATATGCAGTTCCGCATCTTCCAAAAAGGCATCTATTTTGTTAATCCACTCCTCAAAAAGGTTGAGGGCGTTTTTCCAGTCTTCGGGAGTTTCCAGGATTCCCAAATCCGTGTAAGGTTTGGAATTCAAAATTTTTTCTAAAAATCCCTCTGTAGGAATAGGTTTTATGTTTTTCAACAAAAGGTTGTAGTTTTTGTTTAAAACCTCTACATTCCTATTTTTTGCCGATATTAGTATCGGTATAGGTTTGGTATTTGAACCTAAATATTCCAACAATTGTTCCAAAGTTTCAAAATCTTTGGAGGTGATAGGTGGTTTTCCGAGCCGCTTACAGGCTTTTTCTTTTGCTTTTTCCCCTAGAATGGGTAATAATTTGCCATTACTATCCAAATCCCCACTAAAGCAATATTTTTCCAACAAATGTGGTTTTATTAACGCCACCGCAAGGGGTAAAAGGAAGGAATAACCTTCCAAAGTTTCTTCGAAAAGTGCTATAAAATTTTTTCCTGTTAGGGGGAGAATTTTTGAAAGCAATACATTTTCGTATTCTTTTGCGTTAGTCCAAAACTTTGGCGAATTTTTAATTAAAAAAATTTTGGATAATTTTCCCTCCCCTGTGTTTGTGTCAACTACGGGAATTATAACTTCTTCGAACTTTTCCTTTAAGAGGGGTTCCTTTATTTCTTCGCTTAAAGGTAGTTTCTTTTCTAAAACTTCTCTTACCGAGGGTATCTCTCTACCAAAGACTATAAGGATAACCTGTTCTTTATAGGATAATTCTAAAAAATTTTCTATAGCTTCTTCCAAAAGGAAAAGGGGAGGTTGCCTTCCCTCCTTGAGGGATTTGTAAAAGATTGAAAAGTCTTGTTGCATTGCTTCACACCTCTAATTTGATTAAATCCGCCAGAGATGAGGGAGAAATTTCGTTTTCGGTTTCTATGCTAATAATGGGATTTTTTAGTATTCCCTTATAAAGTGGGTGGGTGTCTAATAGAATTCTTACCTCTCGCCCCAGAAGGGAATCATCTTTAACGATGAGCTTGAATAAATTTTTATCCTCTTGAACGATAAGAAAGTTTTCGTTTTCTGCCGTTTCTTGTACCGAATCTGCCGCCAATCTTTGGGGTATTTCCACTTTTTCTAAAACTTCCTTGAGGATTCTTATAACTATTTCCCTTTGGTCGTCCGTTGTTTGGAATTCCCTTTGCAGGTGTTCCTTCAGAAGGAAAGCGGTTCTCCTCGCCTCGTTTTTTATAAATTTTTCCCTAATAGGGTGATAGATTTTCTTTCTCTTAATCATTTTGTCGATTTTTTCCTCTAAAAGGGTTCTATCCTCTAAAACCCTTATGCGGTCGGTGAGGTATTTTTTTATAGTTTCCTCCGTTAGGGGGATATAAAGGTCTGTAATTGCCATAACCTCGTAGAGGAGACTATCGGTTTTTACCCTTGGGTGTGTGGGGTGTGCCAATAGGGTGTATGGGGTGGCAAGCAACCCCTTCCATCTATCCCCTTTCTTTTTCCATAGGTAAACGTAAATATTTCCCTTTAGCTCAACTATATCCCCTTCTTTATAGTCCAAATGGGGTCTTGTGGGAGGATTGTCT
>JALVTI010000103.1 GCA_027035985.1 Aquificales bacterium
ATACCCCTATACAGGGGTGTAGGTAGGAGTAGGGGGAGTGTGAACCTCCCCGTGGTGGTAAGGCACCGCTTAGACGGTGTAAACCCACCCGAAGCCTCGCATCTATAATGCGGGGTAGTTCACCTATTTAAAAATCGGTTTAAGGAAATCCAAATTTTGGAGAGGCTTTTCCCGGTTTTGAGAAAGAAAAAGAAAAACTTACCTTATGAAGAATGGTTCCATTCTTTTTCCCTATATACTCTTGGTAGAGACATTATTACTTTAAAACGCCTTTTAGATTACCGAGACGATTGGTTTGAGTTTTGGGAAGACCTTTGCTAACCTTTGCCGTTTCGGTTATTTTTCACTTTGCCGCGGCGGGGCAAAGTTAGAATACTAATATTCCAATTTGAACCCGCCGCCGCCTCGCCTCGCCTTTGTTGAAAAGACAAACTTCAAATTCCGAAGAAAATAACTTTTTGTATTAATTCGCTTAATTCCTTTAATTTCACTATATCGCCGGTTTTTTCTAAATAATTCACTATAGCTTCGATTGTTCCAAAATCTCCAAACTTTTGTCTTGCAATTTGTAAAACTTTAGCTTTTTCTTCGCTACTTAAAAATTCCAAATCTGTCTTGATGTAATGTTTCAATTCCAAAATCTCTTTTGAACCTTTCGAAGAAACAAAACTTGAGCTGGAACGTTTGAAATTAAAACTATCGGAGTGTGAAGGTTTCGAAGGAAAAAAACCAACATCAGACTTTTGAGAAGAAACGAAACTCGAAGTAGAAACTGAAGAAAACGAAACAAAACCTGGGGCTTGAGAAGAAACTAAATTCTGCTTGCCTAACAAAAAAGACGAACGCCCGCCTCCAGAATGGGAAGAAGACAGGTTCTTATATTGGCTAAAAACCAACGGGCAGGAGACGAAACCAACCACCACCTTTAGGCTCCCCGAAGGGGAGTTCTTATATTGGCTAAAATCGGGTGAGGAAAAATCTTGACCAACTGCGATGGCTTCCCTCCATAGGGCGTTAATGGTTTCCTCGGTAAGATTACCGGCGACGAGGCGTCCTTTCTCCGTTAGGTAGAAGACCTTTTTAGGTCTTCCCCTTCCCTCCTTCTCGAAATGTTGAGATACCAATTCCACCTTTTCGAGTGCGTTCATTATTAGGTCGACTAACCACTTCTGGTGCCCTAAAAGTTTTATGAGCTCCTGTCTCGGTATAACTCCTTTAGTAGAGAGAACCTTAAGGGTTTCCCTTACTATGGCTTTAAAGTCGAGGGTCCTTATTCCTTGCGGTAATTTAAACTCCAATTCCGGAGCTTCCCTAAAGGCTACTTCTATATCGTGGTCGTTCTTCCTGCTATCCCGGTCGCTTAGAACATCTTTTAGGTAGCTCTCTACCTCGTAGCGGTCGAGGTCGAGGTATTTAGCCCACCCCACCGCCGGTCGGATTACTTTGTTATATCGGTGATGCCAATATTTGGAGGCTAAAGACTTAACCGCCTTTTTCCAATAGTAAAGTTTCACATCTTCTTCGAGGTTGCTAAGAGCCCGGTCTTTTAACCTTTCCGCAATAAACTTGGGAACCTTAAGAACCTTCGCTTTCGTCTTTTGGGGTTTCTTATACTCTTCCCTCCACCCGAAGTATGCGGTTAGGTTTACCTCTTTATTTCCTCTCTTTAGGTAATAAAGCTTTTTTTCCTTTTGGAGTTTTTTAATGCGTCTGTAAAGGTCGTAAAACTTTATACGCTCCTTAGCAGGAACCACTTCCCTAATCCGATATTTACCTTTTTTGGGATTTACCTCTTTATCCCAAATTTGGTGGTTTGGTCGGTCTATAAAGGTTAAGTCTACATTTATTCCCTTTTGCTGGAAGTAAGCGGCTACGATACTTAAGACTTCTTTTATATTTTCCAAATGAGTATGTCCGTTTCGGGCTTTTTTTACAGCATTTAGAGATATAGCTATCGGTATCCTTAAACGCCCTCTATAAGACGCCGTTTCTTCTAATTGGATTAAGAAAGGTTCTCTTTCAACATCTAAATCTCTTAGGAAATCTTTAAAGGCTTCTTCCACTTTCGAATAGGGACTATCCAAATCCCATATAAGCTCGGTGTAGAAAGCGTTTTCATCTTTTAAAAGTTCGTATTTTTGTATAAGTCTTACTCTTTTAGTTGACCTTTTTGCTTTTTTATACTCTTCCCAAAATTCCCTTGGTATTTTTACCGGATTGGGAGAAACCAAAACAAAGCGTTTTTGTTTCCTTGCTTTTCGCCTTATAGCTTTTAAAGTTGGTTCTGTTACAAAAATACGGGCGTCTCTAACCTTAAAATTCTCGTCCAAAATAAGAGCTACATAATAATAAAGGTCTTTATATCCTTTCCACTCTCTTATATTTTTTTCCTTTAAAGCTTTCAAAACTATTTGTTTAGGAAGTTTGTCAGGGGGAAGTTTATCGAATTTATCAGTTTTTAGACTTTTTTCTATCGCATTTTTCCGATTGTAATAATTCAAAACATGATAGTAAAGTTTCAAAAGGTATTTTTTTAAAGCACTAAAAGAAGCTTCTGTTAATTCAGGAACCAATAATTTTAGACTTTCGTAATCTAACTCTTCCCAAATCTGGCGAGCTTTACCGAATTCCTTTCTAAGGCAATATTTTCCAAAGTCCTTTATAAAATCTCGTAGGAACTCGGAAGACCTTATAACAGGCTTTAGTATTTCGGGAATAGGTATCCCTACTAAGTCTTGAAGTGTTAATTCCTTAGCTATTAATAATTTTGACGCCGCCGGGGAGGGGGGCTTTCGCCCGCCCTCTTTAGACCCGGCGACGGAAGCACAAGCGGGGGTATAACGACTTAAGTCTTTAATATCTCTATTCTGAGATTGAGTTTTATGATTTCTATTCTCACAACTTCCCCCCCGCTTGTACTTCAACATCAAATATTAACTAAAAACAGAATTCAAGTCAAGTTCAAATTTTTTTTCTTAATTTTTAAAAAATCTAAAATTTTGGTTCAAAAAGCCCTAAAAATGGGAGTTTTCGCACTTAACTTGACATATTAAGGTTTTTGCATTTTTGCAAAAACTTAAGTCTTAAGAGCTTTTAAAGATTTAACCCGAAACCTCTCGATGGTCTTTTTCTCCTTTGCTCCATATCCCAAATTTCCTTTTCTAATTTTTCCCTAAATCTGGTTAAGTCTTCTGTATCGGCATTTAGGTAAAACTCGGCAAAATCCTTAAAACCTTTATAAGCCTTAGATAGGTTTACCGGAGTCTTAAGTCTCCTCTGTATTTTTTTAGTGGTGGAAATTCCCGCCTCGTCGTTATCCAAAGCCAAAATTATGTTTACCCCTTTCTTCTCCTGTTCTTTTAGGTAGGGAATTACTTTATCTGCATTCGCTACACTTCCGAGTATTAAAAAACTTCCCTCCGGGTCAATTTGGTATAGCGTTATATAGTCGGTTAATCCTTCTACTACATAAAGGTTCTTGGAACCCGTATTTCCTATCACCACCGGTTGGTTGGAAGTTATCCAACCCTTATTAGATATAGAGGGGTTTATATCCCTCCAAAACAAGGCTTGGTCTGTTTTTAATACCAACACCGGGTTTAGGTAATCTTGCTCTATTTCCCTAATCTCCGGAAAACCTTTCTCCGTCTCCTTTATTACTTCCTTTCTAAGTTTTAAATCGCCTATCCAAATATAGGGTGGTAAGTGTTTTAATTTCCATACTTCGGTAAGCCATTTTAAGCCTTCCCTATCTGCGTCTGGTTTTCTTAGGTTTATAACCCTTACCCCAACCTCTTGTAATTTTTTCGCTTTTACTTTCGTATGTTTTATCTCTAACTCGTTTTCCTCTAACCACTCTAAAGCCTCTTTAAAGGAGTAATCGAAATAACGGCTCACAAAGTCTATAACACTTCCGCCTTTACCTCTCCCGGCATCATACCAAAGCCATTTCCCGTCTTTTTTATGAGCGATAAAACTCGGATTTTTATCTTCTCTCCAAGGAACATTAGCTTTTATGTAGTTTTGGGAGTAGTAAAAAGGTATTTCTAAATAACTTAAAAGTTGAGGTAATTCTATCTCGTGTTTTAGTCTTTCCGCCTCGTTTCTATAGGTGTTTACCTTTCGTTTTATTTCTTTTATCTCCTCACTAATAGGCTTAACAAAAATAGTAAAATCCCCATCATTATCACGCCTGCCATTATCCCATATCCAAAATACATCACTTTGCAAAGTGTTAGATTGGTCTCTATTTCCCTTTTTCTTAATATTTGGAGTTGTTTTATCTCCTTCTGGAGAGTTTTCCTCAAGTCTTGAGCGAATATTTCTATATCTTTCTTCAATCTCTCGATTTTTTCGTTCGTAATATTCTCTAATTCGCTTCTGTATTTCTCTATATTCTCCAAGTGTATCTTCTCTAATTCTTTCCTCTGTTCTTGTAAGGATTTCCTCAACTCGGAAATTTTCATCGTATATCCCTCCTTTTAGGCGGATTTTTATCCCTTCTATCTCAACCGAAATGTAGTTTTTGCCTTTTCTCCTAACTTTTAAGCCTTGGTTTTCCAAAAACTTTATAAGACTTTGCCTATCCCTCACTAAGCCGGTATTTATTCCGGTTAATACCAATTCGTGGATTTCTTCTCTCAATATTTCCCTTTCCTTGTGTTTAAGACTTTGCCATTTCTTTGAACCTATCTTCCGAGATAGGGTTCCTTTACTCTCCAAATCGGGAGAATTTAATCCGTATTTAAGGTCGATGTATTTTCGAAAATCCTCAAGTTGTTTAGGGGTAAACCAAAACTTTAATGTTTTCCCCGTAGAAGCGAAATTATTGGCTACATAAATATGGAAATGAAAATTATCCGTATCGTCGTGAGATATTATCGTATAGGCAACTTCTTCCTTCTTATATCCTGCAAATAAAAACTTTTCTATATCGTGTATTAAATCGTCTAACTCTTTGCCTCGTTCTTTTAACTTTTTTTCTAACTCTTCTTTGCTCTCGCTAAAGGATACCAAAACACTAAAGGCTTTTACTTTTTCAGAATTAGAGGCTTTAGACCAAGCTATTACTTCTAAAGGATTTCCTCGCCAAAGTTTTCCCCTAACTTCATTCGGATTTTCTTTATCCCTTAGCTGGTATTCCAAACCTTTTTTAACTCCTTGCGATGTTTTAACTTTATCGATGTGAATTATCATTTTTCTAAGCCTTAGGTTTTAACTCTTCTAATAGGAAGATTTTTAAGTCTTTTTCTATCTCTTCTAAACTATTAGCAATTTTTCCGAAATACTTTAAACTCTCCTCGGTTGGTATATCGGCTTTTAAAAGCCAATTAGTTAGTCTTGCTATTTGGTTAAGATTTACCCCTATTTTGTGGATTTCGTATAAAAGCCTTTTCTTCTCCTCGCAATTTTCTTTAACTTTTCGTTTGGGTTGAAAATTCAAAATCTTTGACCTTATAAAGTCGTTAATCGTTAAACCCTCTTTTTCAACTAATTTTTTTAAAATTTCGTGTTCCTTTTCACTAAGTCTTAAGGTTATCTTTTTCACTTTGTTATCCCGGTTTTTTTCTGCCGTTTTCATATTCCTATCCTCGCCTGCATTTCGATAGTTTTTTCAACACAAATTCCCCCCCTTTGGGGGGGTTAGGGGGGGTTATTAATAGTGCGACGTCAGTCGCCGTATCTTGCACCATATAATATAATTAAACCTCAAAAGGTGTTTAGAACAAAATCCAAACTCATAGTGGAGTTTAAAAATGGGTGAGGCTTTAAAAGAACTCGGTAAACATTTGCTAAATTTAGCTTTAGCTGTTGCTGTATATATTCTTATACAACCCTTTTTAAAAGAGAAATTTTCTTTAAAAATTTTCATAAGCGGTTTTCTCTTTTACTTATTATTAGGAGGCTTAGGTTTCCTTTTAATCCTTTTCGGGAATAAATTAAGTAATAAGGAGGGTTAAAATGCAAGAAACCAACTATTTACTTCCTTTAGTAATTGTTTCTCTCGGCGGTTTATTAATTGGTTTAATAGCTCTTTATTTCGGTTATAGGGAATTAAAAAGAAAAACTCAACATTAAACTAATGGAAAAGGCTTTAATCAGTATTATCATTACTGGTTGGATTATTGCTTTTGCCGGGTTCCTTATCCTTTATATCGCATTTAGGAAGAAACTTAAACATTCTCACTAAATTTGTCCTTTTTCAAAACTTCGCTTTGTGGCGAGTTTTACAATTTAATTGGAATATGGATATTCCATCTATTTTAGACCCTCGCCGAGGTCTGGAAACTCGTCTTAGAAAGTCTTGGGAAGAATTTTTTGACCTTTCTAAGTTTATTCTCGATAACCAAGAAGAGGTAAATTTAAATTTAGGTAAAGTCTTAAACTCCGTTTGCATTAGAAATCCATCAGAAGTTTTAAATGACTATCGTTATGCGAAATACTTTAAACAAGCTTACGAGTCTGAAAATCCTTGTATTTCCTGTCTCCGGTATATAGATGTAGAGGAAGATGAATTCGGTCAATTAGACTGGAAAGTTCCTATTTGTAAAGAGGCTTGGCGTTGGCTTTGGTTTATTACTGATACAGCTACTTTAACCCGTATTGATGCTTTATATATCACTCCTACCCTAATTAAAAAGAAAGACAAAAACCAACTTAAGACTTATTTCTATCTCAAATGGGTTGCCGTTCTTTATGGAGAGAATAGACGCAAAGATAGGTTTAAAGTTATTAAACTTTCCTCCGATGGTAAACCTTTAGACAAAACTCCCCGCAAGTGGGAAATTGACCGGAAAACTTTAAGTCTCGGTTATATCCGTTTAAATATACCGGAAGAGGTTAAGAAAAAAATTAAATCAACTCAAGACTTAAGTTCTTATCTCGAAAATAATCCTCCGGAGATTTTTTTAAAAGCTCAAGTCTTAAGAGAGACTTTTTATAGAAAAAATAGCGGGCTAAAACCTCCTATCTATGATAGGGGGATACAGCCTGCCCCGAAAGGGTTGAAAAATTGAAATTTTGTTTTAAAATTAAAAACTTAACATATCCGCCAATAGCAGGCGTAAATAACAACAATAAGCCTGCTATACCAACAGCTAAAGGCGGGTATGTAGGATAAAAGTAGCTCCGCTATACCCCTATACAGGGGTGTAGGTAGGAGTAGGGGGAGTGTGAACCTCCCCGTGGTGGTAAGGCACCGCTTAGACGGTGTAAACCCACCCGAAGCCTCGCATCTATAATGCGGGGTAGTTCACTTCAACCTCAAG
>JALVTI010000104.1 GCA_027035985.1 Aquificales bacterium
GTCCCAAAAGACCGGCGAATACCCCACCCAAAGCGCCAAAGACGGCAACCAATGCCGCTACTACTACAACTATTTCGGTTGCACCCATTTCAAACCTCCTTTTTAGGATTTAAAAGTATAGTGAAAACCCCAAAAGGGACTTACCTCTTTATCTTCCTGCTGAAGGGGAATTTGAAAATCGAAACCCGCGGAGGGAAAAGGTTTTTCCTCCCCAAAGGGGTCTATATCTACGTAGGTTCCGCCTTCGGGAGCGGCGGAATAGGGGTGAGGGTCAAAAGGCACCTAAAGAGGGACAAAAAACTTCACTGGCACCTCGATTGGGTCACAACCTCGGGGGAGTTCCAATTTTTGGACTACGTTCCCTTTTACAACCGCCGGTGGGAGTGCAAAATCGCATCCTTCCTCCAAGGGTTGGAAATCTTCGAACCGATTGAAGGTTTCGGCTCGACCGACTGCGGTTGTCCCTCCCACCTCTTTAAACTCAAGGAGTCGGAGAAGGTTATCCCCGCGCTTCGCGCGAGCTTTTAGATTTCTTTTTATCCGTTTTCGGCAATAGACCGCCGAGCAAGAAGGCGCCACCTATTATCGGGAGGGTGTTGGCGCATACGGGCGAGCCGCAGCAAGGGCATCGGGCTAGCGTCAAAATCCCCAAGGAGGAAAATAGAGCCGCCTTTAGGTTGAACTTCATGGTATTTATATCCTAACCCTTTTTGGAATATTTCTTCTTCCTAACCTCCGAAAGGGCGGGACCAATTCTCACCAATCCGAGGTCGGTAATCTCCATAAGGTGCAAACGGGTGTCGTGTCCGCAGAGCCTGCACCCGTCGATGCGGAAGAACCTGACCAGGTCGCCCAGTTCAGCCCCGTAGAGGCGCGCCTGATAGGGGTTTACCACCAGCTCCTTGGCAACCACAAAGGTGCAGTCGACTATGTGGCTGACCGCGTAGCCACCCGCCGCCTCCGCCGAGAGCTCCTCGTGTCCGCTCCTCTTTTGGGAGACGAATATCGCGGTCTGATACCACTTCTTCATGAAGTTGAAAAACTGCCTGACGATTTGGCGCGCCAGCATCTCCTTGGCTTCGAAGAGCCCCGTAATGGAGTCGATAATCGTGTATTTGGGTTTGTAGGTGCGATAGACATAGGCGAGGGTTTCGAACATATCGGGGAGGTTGTTCCTTATCTTGTGATTGGAGGCGGCGTCTATGAGGATTACGTTATCCTCGAACTCCTCAAACTTCAGTCCCATTGCGGTGGCGCGCTCTTTAAGACCGACCACAACGAAGGGGGCGGGGCTTTCAACCGTTACGAATACGACCTTCTCCCCCTCGGAAGCCCGCTTAACGGCAAACTGCTCCGCTATGAGGGATTTACCGGTGTCCGATACCCCCGTGAGGTTGATAACGGCATACCTCGGTATCCCCCCGAGGGGTTTCTTTACAACCTTACCCGTTTGGGGGTCTATCTCCGCCTTGAAAAAGAGGTCGTCGAGACCCTCTATGCCGGTGGGAACCCCCTCTATTTTGGGGGCTTTCTTTATAGCCTCCCCGCCCAACCATATGGCATCCTTTACCACCTCCGGTTTGTGATACTCCTCGTCGGGGTAGAAGCGTTTTTCAAATCTGTCCATGGTTAGGAAATTTGAGGG
>JALVTI010000105.1:0-2333 GCA_027035985.1 Aquificales bacterium
AATATCTACCCCTTTTAACAAACCCAATAGATAACCAAAGGGAATAGAACCGAGAAAAAAACTGATTAAAATAAGCAAAACTTCCATAGTAATAGAGAATTCTAAATTAGAACTCGTAAGGGATAATGCTCAAAGCTTCCATTTCATCTATGAATGTAAAGAGCAATGAGGGGTCTTTTCTCCTTAGAATGTTTAAAAGACCATCGTAGCTTTCCACATTTTCGGGAAAAATATGTTGCAAACTACTCCAAGCCTCTTGAAGGTTATTGTATTCGTCAAGAAATTCCAAATCTTTTAAAGTGTTAAAGACATGCATCGTTTGTTTGACATCTACGGCATACCCGTAATTGGGAATTATGTAGTAAACATTTCCCAACAGATGTTCCAACCCTTCTAAGGCTTTTTCCAAGTGGTGTTTACAGGTTATATTCGCCAAATGGTATAACCTCAAATGGCTTGAAAAAACCCTATTGAAAAAGGTTATATCTCTCGATACATAGCTACCGAAGAGATTTCCGCTAATCAAAACCCCTTCGGGAAGGTAAATAACGCATTCCAACCGCGAACCCAGGTTGGGGAATTCAAAAATTTTCACCCCTTCGAGGGTGATGAATTGTTTTTCCTTAAACCCTTGTAGTTTCAAATAAGATTTTATAAGGGGACTTGTTAGGATTTTAAAGCCCCCCCCCTTTATTTTTAAAACCCGCAAAGAGGAAAGTATGTAATCATCGATTTGGGTAACCGCAAAGATGGTCTTTTCCAAATTTCTCAAATTCTCATAAGGTTGGGTATAAAACGTATACCCCTTATAAGGGAAACTGTAAACCCTCCGTTCCCTCAGGGGGTTAACCCTTACAAATTCCACCTTTTGGGGAACGAAATCGGGTTTTTCCGCCTTGGGTGAACCCGTTGAGATTGCCTCCACCGTTGTTGAGGACTCCTCAATGTTTGCCTCCAAAAGGGCTTTGTAAAATTCGGCGGTATTTTTAAAAACTACAAGGTCGCTATGAGTTACCGGTTCAATGGCTATTAGCTTTGGTAAACTATCGTCTAAATTTATTTCAATAATTTTTTCGAGTTCAATCGAAGTACTGACAACCTGCCCGTTTCTGATGCGAATAGAATATAAAACCTCATCCTCTTCGGCATTCTTTACTGAGAGAAAAACATTTTTATCCGTTGCGGTAAAGACATTTAGCACGTTAAATAAGCCATACCGATAAAAATCTAATTGTATTTGCCCCCCTTCAATAAGTTTTTTAATCTGATTAGTAGCATTTATTAGGTTTCTAAGTTTTACAAAAAACGTCAATGGATTAAATGGGATATTTTCCAAGTTAAATTCGGCAACCCCCAAACGGAGGTATTTAGCCATATCATTTTCGTTTTGGAGAAAAATAGCCACCGATTTGGGCACCTCCGGGTTGGAAAGGATATATTCAATCCCCTCCAAAAAGAATTTATCCAATAAAATAACGGCATTAAATTTATATTTGGATAAATATTCCTGAAATTTTCCAAATATTGGAACCGAAGAAACTTCAACCTCGGTGATGAAAGTTAAATCTGTGAGGAGTTTCGCTACATCTTCAAGATTGTGATAGGCTAAAATTCTCATTTGAGAAAAAAGATAAAACAAAGAGAGAAGAAAAGTAAATATTACCTGAGAAGCTGTAAAACCAATTGAGGAATTTGGTTTGCCCGTGCCAATGCGGCAACGTTTGCTTGAGTAATAACTTGTAGCTTTTGGAATTCGGCATATGCAGAAGCGTAATCCACGTTTCTAACAAGGCTTTCACCCTCTTTTAGGTTATCGGTCATAATTTGGTTGTTTTCAATGATATTTTGGAGTTTGTTTTCAATACCGGCGTAGTAACCGCGGATTTGATCGATATTGGTCATTAGCTGCTCAACTTCATTCAACGATTCTTCTACAGTGGAAAGTTGAGAATTTTTTACTGCTACCTGAATAGTTACTGTACTAATAGAAAGATCTAATTGATATTTACCACCTGCAAGATAATCAAAACCTATAAGCGTTTTTTGATTAAAACTAATGTTTGCTTTATAAGAAGCTATAGAACCCGCTTTCGCGCTAATGGCAAGGGAGCTTCCACCTTGAGAGTTTCCGTTAACGATTAGGAAATCGTCCATGTGGGAACCGAAGTGAACCGCATAAGAGTCTCCCGCCAAAAGTTTGTATCCGTCAAATTCGGTTTGGTTAACTATTTGTGCAATGTTTCTAACATATTCGTTGATTTGCTGTTGAGCCTGTTTTCTTTCTTCCTCTGTGTGTGCGTTTGCAGCTTCAACAATTTTATCCTTGATTTTTA
>JALVTI010000105.1:2433-32257 GCA_027035985.1 Aquificales bacterium
TCAAATTCGGTTTGGTTAACTATTTGTGCAATGTTTCTAACATATTCGTTGATTTGCTGTTGAGCCTGTTTTCTTTCTTCCTCTGTGTGTGCGTTTGCAGCTTCAACAATTTTATCCTTGATTTTTACCAAGATGTCGTAAATTCTTCCGAGGGCATCGTCAACAACCCTGGTAGCTGCCAATCCGTATTGAGCGTTTTGGGTTCCCCTTTCAAGACCTACATAAGTTTGTTTTAGATTGTCGGCAATGAATAGGTCGGTTGCGTCATCGGCAGCCCTAACAATTCTTAGACCGGTAGATAGCTCTTGTTCTATCTTGGAAAGTTTGGCTTTGTTAAAGTTGAGATTAGTCAATGCTAAATCCGCATCATAATTGTTTCTAATTCTGAAAGCCATCTCTTTACCCTCCTTTTAGAGGTTTTGTTCTATATATCGGAAATTGGCAAGATTTTTTTACCCCTCCTTTACCCGAAAGAGGACAATGTTTCCTTATGAAGTTTCCCAAGGAACTCTTTGAGGAACCCAAATTGGTAGTTATTCCTATAGTGGACGTCCTATTAGCGGTCTTCCTCTTCTTGGCTATCATGGCCTTTAAAACACCTTTTGTGTCGGTATTTGTCCAACTACCAAAGGGGGAGGGAAAGGAAGCCAATTTAAAGGTTCTTTCGGTGGTCATCGATAGAAACGGAAAAATCGTTATAGGAAACAAGGTCGTCGATATATACCAATTGGTGAAAATCCTTAAAAGTAAAAAACCTTTCGTGGTCAACGTTATGGCGGACAAAGATACCCCTTACAGGTATGTGGCAAAGGTTCTCTCCACCCTTCAAAGTTTGGGAATCACCAACGTAAATCTCATTCTGAAAAGGAGATAAATCCTCTTCCTTAGACTTTCTTTCATGTTTTACCCTCTAAGATGGTTAAAAGTGTTTCCCCACCAAGCGGTTTTTGAAGTTTTAAAACAAACCCTTTAGAGGTTTTCAGACCCAAAATATCCCCTTAAAGGAGGCGGTTGTCATGTCAGTTTTAATGGGTATCTCCAAAGCGGGTTTAAAGCCTTCGGGAAGGGAAGACCTATTGGTGGTATACTTCGAAAAACCCCTTCCCGTTTCTGCGGTCTATACGAAAAACTACTTTAAGGCGGCACCCGTTATCCACTCCCAAAACCTCACCGATAGGAGAAAAGAATTCCGCGCCTTTGTGGTGAATAGCGGAAACGCCAACTGCGGAACGGGCGAGGAGGGTCTGCGCCACGCCGAGCTGATGGCGGAAAGGGTCGCAAAAAACCTAAACCTAAAGAGGGAAGAGGTTTTGGTCTTCTCCACCGGGATTATAGGTGTTCCCCTACCCATAGATAGGGTGTTGGAGGCTATAGACACCGCCTGCGGGAATTTGGAACCTCTCGACCTAAAGAGGGCTTCGGAGGCTATATCGACCACCGATAGGTTTCCCAAATACGCCCGAGAAAAATACGCCTTCGGTTTCGGAAAGGGCGCGGGGATGATACACCCCAATATGGCAACTATGCTCGCCTACGTCTTTACACCCGCAAAGCTGGACTACGAAGAGCTTAGAAAGATACACCTAGAAGTGAACGAAAAGACCTTTAACTCCATAACGGTCGACGGTTGCACCTCCACCAACGACAGCTTTCTCCTAATCTCCCTAAACGAGGAGGAAATCCCCGCTTCGCGGGTAAAGGAAGATGTCTTTAAGGTTTCCCAAAAAATCGCCAAGCTTATCGTAGCCGACGGCGAGGGCGCCACCAAGGTTGGCATAGTTCGGGTAATAAACGCCCTCCACCGCGAAAAGGCTAAGGCTATAGCGGAAAAGGTCGCCGTTTCCGAGTTGGTAAAGACCGCCCTCTTCGGTTGCGACCCTAATTGGGGACGTATAGCGGCGGCGGCGGGGAGCGTCCCCGACTACCCAATAAATCCCAACTCCCTAAGTATCTATATAGGTGAATACAAACTCCTCGAAAGGGGAACCCCGACCGATGTAAACCTCGAAGAGGTCGCCAAGTATATGAGGGAACACAAAGAGGTCTTAATAACGGTAGACCTCGGAGAGGGCAACGCCGATTGGACTTATTACACCTCCGACCTAACCTACGACTATGTTAAATTAAACGCCGAATACACCACCTAACAAATTTGTTAACCTTTTGTCGACTTTTAATATTTTTTTCTTTTCGCCAATACGGGGTTTTGGCGATATTAGTTAAACTGCTATGGGGAAAGTAAAAACTTTAGCAGCGGCAGGTTTGATAGGTATTTCGGGGCTAGCCAATGCGGGTAGTCTCGAGGAATTGAAACAGCTTCTCAATAGCAAAAATGTAAATATCGAAATTGCCGTTACCGGAGATTACCTCTACACCGCTGACAGAAAAGACAGCATTAATAACTCCACCGGCTACGAAGACCAATTCGGTTACAACGCATATGTTGGTATCTTCAAAGAAGCTACTCAAAATGACCCTATAGGCTTCGGTCTGAGCTTCGCCAACACTTGGACTCCTGTTGTGGGTCAGGAGCCTCTACCTTCCAATAGTAATCAAGTAGATATCGATGAAGCCTATATCGAAGCCAAAACCGGTATGCTAACCATCACCGCCGGTAGGATACTCACCAACGTAGGTGGTGAAGCCCCCTATACTTGGCAGAATGTGAACATTCAAAGGGGTCTGCTTTGGAGCGCTGAACCTGTTTTCTACAACGGTGTCAGGGTATCCACTAAAATTGACAACTTCAATGTTTATGCCGGTGTAAACGATGCCGACACTTCCGACGGAAAAATGGCTCTCGAAGCAGGTGTAGCTACCTCCTTCCAAAACATCGATGCGGCTCTCAACGTTTTCATTCCCGATAAAACCGATGAAAACAATACCCGCGTTTACAACCTAACGCTAAATCTCAACTACTTCGAAAAACTACCCCTAACCTTCTATGTAGACTATCTTGACAAACCCACCAATGGAAGCCACGTAAACGGTTGGGGAGCCGCCCTATTGGGAGCTTATAAAGTCAATAACAACATCTCTATTGGTGGAAGAATCGAATACGTTAACAACGACGGTGACGGCGCCGCCTACAACATTGGAAAAGGAAACAGCGCTTGGACTTTGACCGTAACTCCCAAATATCAGCTCAACAAATATCTCTATATCAGGGGTGAGGCTTCCTACGTTAAGTTGGCTAACGACTACTACAAGAAGGATACCAACAGTCTAAAGGACAATGAAATTAGGCTTGGTGCCGAAATAGGTTTCGTTTTCTAATTTCTAATCCTTCTTATAATTTTTCCCCAAGACTGGGCGGAGGTTCTTGCCATGAAAAAAATAGAAGCTATCATCAAACCCTTTAAGCTCGAAGAGGTCAAGGACGCCCTAATCAAACTCGGTATCGGCGGTATGACCGTTTCCGAGGTTAGGGGTTTCGGTCAGCAAAAGGGTGAGACCGAAATATACAGGGGAACCGAATACGTGGTCGACTTCCTACCCAAGATAAAAATAGAGGTTGTCGTAAAGGACGAGGACGCCGAAAAGGTTATCGAAACCATAGCCAACACCGCCCGCACCGGTAGGGTTGGCGACGGAAAAATCTTTGTTATACCCGTCGAGGATGTGATAAGGATAAGAACCGGCGAAAGGGGAGAAAAGGCTGTTTAATCCCCCTTTGGTTTTTTTCTTTCAAAAACCTTCCCTTGCGGGTGCTATTTTTTCCAGTTCCTCTAAGAGGGTTAAAGCCCTTCCGACCGAATTCCCGTCGTAGGTGCGGTTTAAAACATCTCTAACCATTTCGAGGAGCTTGTCGCCCTCTTTCCTCTCGGAGGTGACAACGTCGTTTTCAACCCTCCTTTCGTTTAGAAAGTCGAGAATCACCTCCCCCTTGTCGGTCTTTAAAATCCACTCCCTCCTAACGGGGGTGTGGTTCCAGGCAACCTTTAGCGTAAAGGGAATACTTCTTTTTACCTCTCCCTTTAGGGTGTAGAGGTATTCGCCCTCCCTCTCGGCGGAAAGAACGTTTATTTCACCAAACAGGTATAGGAGTAGGTAGAGGTCGTGCCAAGCCAAGTCCCAGAGGGGGTTTATATAACCTCTACCCCTATTGAGGCGGAATATTTCGATTTTCTCCACCGAGAGGTCTTTCAAATTTAGACCCCTAACGGCGTAGGAATACCGTTCTATCTCCGACACCGCGAGGTTTTTCCCTCCGAACTCCCCCACGAGGTCGGCAAATTCTTTATAGGAAAGAGCGGGGGGTTTTTCCAAAAATACATAACTCCTCTTTTGGAGGAAGTGTTTGGCTATCGTCGGGTGGTGTTTCGGGTTTACCATAACGAAAACGGTGTCGGGTTTTTCTTCCACTTCCCCGTAGAGGCAATAAAAGGTGTAATTCCTAAACTCCCTTTGGAGTTCGGGATTTATATCGCACAGGGAGGGTTTCAAACCGAGTTGTTCGAACTTGGAGAGGTATTTCCTCCCCATATTTCCGAGCCCGACGAGGAGAACGGAATGCTGCATAACCTCATAAAGGATAGTTATTCGAGCTCCTCTACGAGTATCTTTTCCGCCTGACCCCTCCCTATGCCGATTTTTCTACCCATTACCTCCACCAAAAGGGGACCCCACCGGTTTTGTAAAACCGTGAGTGTCTGACCCGTCGTTATACCCAACCCCGCCAGCCTCGACTTTAGCATCCTACCTGCGGAGCATCCTACAACCTTAACCCTCTTCCCCTCCGGGACTTCGCTAAGAGGTTTTACACCCATCCCCCTTAAAGATATAGATATTGAGACAAAATTTCAACAAGGGTTATTGCCCGCGGAGCGGGGACTTTATAATTAAAAACTAAATTGATTTGCGTAAAAAATTGTAAAGGAGGCGAACGCTATGAAACTGCTAACCTGGACGCCGATAATATTTTCCCGCAAGGGCTTTTTAAGGGATGAGGAAAACAAACCCTACCTACCGCGGAACGTCTTCGAGGAGGCGATAACCTCGGCGGTAATCTTCTACTACATCAAAAAGGACAAGCAGTTGGAAAACAGGGTTAAAAAATACCTAACCACCAAAGGTCTGAAGCTCGATGAAATCGCCAAAGATGTCAAAAAAATGGTTCTCGAGAAATACCCCGTAATGGACGAATTGGAAATACCCGAAAGGGTTTACCTCCCCGAGGAGAAAATCCGCAAGGAGTATGTCGAGATATTCGACCTGAAGGAGAAAATCGACGTAGGCGGGTTTAAAACGGAGGTCTTCAAGGGAACCGTTGAGGTCGAAATTAACAGCCCCCATATAGAGAAGCTAAAAGCCGCCTGCCACTCCTACGCCGAGGCTCTCGCGAGGATGGAGAAGGACCTCCTCGAAGATCACCCCTTGGCGGAGCTCTTTTATAACGAACTCCTAAACGAGTTAAAACACTGGGAGATACCCCTAAGGCTCGGTATGTGGACCGAAGTCCACTTCAAGGGTGATTTACTCTTCTTCTGGAGGATAAAGGAGGTTAGGAATTTCCTCCTAAAGGAACTGGGAATAGATATAAGACCCCGTTACGTTCTCTACCTACCCAAGGAGAGGGCTACCACCGGTTGGTGCGAACTAAAAAGGGAGACCGATTGAGGTTTCGGAGAAAATAGGGAGTCCCTTCCATGGTTAGGGTAAAGATTTGCGGGATAACCAACCTCGAGGACGCCGCCGAGGCGGTAAAGTCGGGAGCCGACTACCTCGGTTTTATCCTCTACCCCAAATCCCCCCGCTACGTAAAGCCGGAGAAGGTAGCCGACATTATAGGAAACCTCCCCGAAGGGGATAGGGTCAAAAAGGTCGCCGTTGTCGTAAACGAGCCACCGGAAAGACTTATTGAGCTATTCGACTACGGTTTTGACCTCATTCAACTCCACGGCGACGAAACCCCGGAGGTTCTCAACTTCCTTCCACCGGAGCAGGTTATAAAGGTTTTCCGCGTAAGGGATAGCTTCGACCCCAACCTCCTAAAGGAGTGGGAAGGGGTTTACGCCTTTTTGCTCGACACCTACAAAAGGGGTGCCTACGGCGGAACCGGGGAGACCTTCGATTGGAATATAGCGAAAGACCTCGTTGGGAAGGGTTATAGGATTTTCCTCTCCGGGGGACTGAATCCCGAAAATGTCCGCGAGGCGGTTTGCGAGGTAAAACCTTACGCGGTGGACGTTTCGAGCGGTGTCGAACTCCGAAAGGGAAAGAAAGATTTAAAAAAACTCAAGGAGTTTATAGAGAGGGCTAAATCCTCAAAATGTTGAGATTTTTATATCGAAAAACCTATCGATGGTTTCCCCCAATTCTTTATCCGTTTTAGCCATAGAGAGTAATAGAAATACGGCGGTAAGCTGGTGGATATTAAAGCCGTTTTTGTTGTCTATTTCGACCTTCAAACCCTGGGCTTTACCCTCGGCTATATCCAAAAGGGAACGGGCGAGGGTTCCCATAGTTCCGTTCAATTGAGAGAGCGTTTTCAAATCTCCGATAAGCTCCCTATCCCCGAAAATAAACTTTTTGGCGGGTTCTTCCAACTCGAACCGCAAAACCAACTTTTTGGGAACTACGGAAAAGATGGCGGAGTTTTTATCCAAATTAAACCTTTCTCCCAAGGTTGCCCTATCTATCGCCCGACGGATTTCATCCACCGCTTGGGGGGTTAGGTTTTCCACAAGAAGGGTTAGCTTTAACTCTCCCCCACCCTCAAAGTAGCCGCCCAAAAATACCTCTCCCCTCTTGTTGGTTAAATCCGCATACCCCACACTCTCCAAGGAAAGGTAGTGATACAAACTGTCGAGGGATGGGATTTTTACAAAACCTTTTACGGTTGCCAATCCGTAATCTTTCCCGTAGTAGGCGGATACATAGAGGTGGGGAATGATATAACCCACCTCCTTAGGGCTTTTCCTATTTTCTATCCCTTCAAAGGTAATGATTAGACTGTCCTTGTCCGCTATATAGGTTATTTCTCTTATCTCTCCCTCACCTCTCGGACGGATTTCGCGTATATCCTCCGCTTCTACCCAGTGGGGGTAGTCGATGAGATTGGAAATCTTTAGCTGGGAGATTTTTACGGCTCCTAAGGTGCCGTTGTAAATAACACCCTTTAGGAGGGAATAACACCTTTCTACCACCTTTTGGTGTATCGATAAACTTCCCTCTCCCAAAGATAGGGACAAACCTCTTTCGAAACCCTTTAAAAACAGTTCCACCCTTGGGGGAAGGTTTGTTCCGCTATCCACTTGAGGGGGAGAGGAAAAAACCAAACCCCCAAAGAGGAAAATACCGAATGCCAACTTTGAAAGGAATTTCATGACAAAAATCAGTTTAACCTCCGCAAGATACTATTTCCATCTATGAACCGCTTCGACCTGCTCGCAAAAACCTGGGATGAGAAACCCCGCAGGGTGGAAAACGCCAAAAAAATAGGCGAGGCGATACTGAAAAAGGTAGCCCCTTCGGGGGATTGGAGGGTTTTGGATTTCGGCGCCGGTAGCGGACTTCTCACCTTCTATCTTCAGCCCCACGTCGGTTGGATAGACGCCGTCGATAACTCCAAAGGGATGGTTGAGGTTTTAAAAGAAAAAGTCCAAAAAACGGGCGTAAAAAATGTAAACCCCATTTTGGGAGATATAGAGAATTTAGACCTCGGAGAGGAGAAATATGACCTGGTGGTCTCCTCGATGACCTTGCACCACATAAGAGACCCCAAGAGGTTGTTTGAAAAACTCTTTAAATCCCTAAAAAGGGGCGGTTATATAGCGATTGCCGACCTACAAAAGGAGGACGGAACCTTTCACGATACCAACGAGGGGGTTTACCATTTCGGTTTCCACAAAGAGGAACTGGAAAATTTCCTCCGCGGGGCGGGTTTTGAGGTTTTAGAAATTTCGGTGGTGAACTTAATAAGGAAAAATGGGAGGGAATACCCGGTATTGCTCGCCACTGGGAGGAAACCCCTCTAAAGGGTGAATAATTCTTTATCCCATGCAGGGTTATTTGAAGGAGGAACTCCAAAAGGTATTAAAGGAAAAATACAACCTTTCGGGGGTAGAGTTTAAAGTCCAGAGACCCAAAAGGAAGGAGTTCGGAGACCTTGCCACAAATGTCGCTTTTATACTTTCGAAACACCTAAAGAGGAACCCCTTCGAAATAGCGCAGGAACTGGCTCGGGAGCTCGGGAAAAACCCATCCTTTGAGAGTGTCGAGGTTGCAAAACCCGCCTTTATAAACGTTAGATTTTCAAAAGACTACTACTACGGGGTTTTGAAGGATATACTCACCAAAGGTTTCGATTACTTTAGGGAAAACCTCGGGTTGGGAAGAAGGGTTCAGGTCGAGTATGTGAGCGCCAACCCTACGGGACCTTTGCACCTCGGACACGGAAGGGGGGCGGTTGTCGGCGATGTTATCTCCAACCTCTTGGAATTCTACGGTTGGGATGTGACCCGCGAGTATTACATAAACGACGCCGGCAACCAGATAAGGATGCTTGGCATCTCCATTCTCTACCGCTATCTGGAACTTATGCTATCCCTCATATACGAAGGTGCATACTCCTCGCAGAGTTATCTGTTCGCACCTCCGGGGGAAGCGACCAAAAAGGACAAACTCTACGCCCGCATATCGGAACTCTTTAGGGAGATAGGCGAAGAATTCGAACAAAACGGCTACAGGGGCGAATATATCAAGGAGCTCGCCCAAAAGGTTTACGACCTCTACAGGGAACAGATATTGGAACTCCCCAAAGAGGAGGCTATAACCTTCCTCTCCGAATTCGGTTTAAAGGAAATGCTCGAGGAGATTAAGAGGGATTTGGAGGATTTCGGTATAACCTTCGACGTTTGGTTTTCGGAAAAATCGCTCTACCAAACGAGGTATGTCGAAAAAACCCTAAACTATTTGAGGGAGAAGGGTCTCCTCTACGAAAAGGACGGGGCGGTTTGGTTTAAAACCACCGAGTTCGGCGACGATAAAGATAGGGTGGTTATCAAAAAGGACGGTTCCTACACCTACTTTGCCAGCGACATAGCCTACCACTACAACAAGTATTTGAGAGGCTTCCACAAGGTTATTGACGTTTGGGGTGCAGACCACCACGGTTACGTGCCGAGGGTAAAGGCGGCTATAAAGGCTTTCGGCGTTCCCGAAAATTGGCTCGATGTGGAGCTAGTCCAATTGGTGAAGCTCTTTAGGGACGGCAAAGAGGTGAAAATGTCCAAAAGGGCGGGAAATTTCGTAACCTTAAGGGAACTCCTCGACGAGGTTGGAAAGGACGTTATCCGATTTTGGTTTATAACCAAGCGGAGCGACACACCCTTGGAGTTCGATATAGACAAGGCTAAGGAGGAGAGCTCCGAAAACCCCGTCTTTTACGTCCAATACGCCCACGCCCGTATAAGCGGAATATTTAGGGAAGTTTTAAACCGCAAAGGCTTCGACGCCGAGGTGGAGTTTGAGTTCAAACCCGAACTTTTGAACTCCGAAACCGAACTTGAGTTAATAAAACACCTCGCCACCTTGAGGGATGAACTAATCTCCATAGCCCAAAGTAGGGAGATACACCTGCTTCCAAACCTTGCGGTGGAACTGGTTAAAAGGTTTCACTACTACTACAACCACTACAGGGTGATGGTGGACGACGAAGAGCTGATGAAAGCCCGCTTGGCGCTTTTAAAGGCGATAAGAACAGCCCTAAGGCTCATATTCCACTTTATAGGCATCTCCGCCCCCGAGAGGATGTAAATATTTTTCTCTCCCTATTGGGTTTTTTACTATTTATCGACTTATATAGGCAATTTAAAAAGTTTCTCCTTTTGCCGATATAGATGAATGCGAATGCCTCCACTTGGAGTTGGAAGAAAAGGAAACCCCCAAAGGGAATGAAAATGTGGAAACCACTCAAGGGGAGGAGGAAAAGAAAACCCCTCAAGGTGGAGAAGTTTCTTCCGAACCCAAAGGGGGAATAGATAAGGAGAAATATCCCGAGTAGGTTAGGAGATTTTTTGACTTTTTGGGGGTTTAGGTTTTTAGCTTTATATTCTTTTTTTAATGTTTATTGATGGTAATTTACTCTATCTAAGTTCATTTAAATTAGAGAAAAAAGATTTTTATATCTTCTTACTTGATATTAAAAATTTCAGCATTCTAATTCAACATTGGGGTGAGAATAAATTTTCCAATTTTTATTTAAAAATTTTTTTTAGAAACTTTTAATTATATTAAATCCTTATCTCAAAGATATCAAACTAAATTTTTTATAAAAAATTTAGGAGATGGTTTAATAATTTTAATACAATCTCCACGAAAAAAAATTTGGAACTAAATCTATTAGATTTCTGCCAAACTTTAACTACAAAATATCCATTAAGAGGCCTAATATTTTGGGAAACTTTAACATGTTTTGATTTTTCAAATCAAGACATTTATATAGAATGCTTAGGGTTCACTCTTAATAAACTATTTTCGCAGCTTAAAAATATTGAAAAATGTAAAATATTAATGAATACTTAAAATATTTGATTTATGTCAAATACAAGAGAAATATCTCACAGTTTAGAGATATATAAACAACTCTTTGAGCAAGTCCGCTTTGCTTATACCAAAGCCCAATTAATATTGGCTTGGCATGGAGCCAGTATTGGATTTTTATCGCTATTTTTTATAAACATTTTGAAACACAAAGATATATCCTGTTTAGGAAAAATTATATTAAGTTGTTTTTTCTCTCTAAGCCTAGTTTTTGCTTTAATATCCGTATATATATCTTTTCAAGTTATAGCACCTAAATTAACAGATAAAAAATGTATGTTTTGGATATATCATATAAGTTGTGGGGACTTTGAAGAAGATTTAAAGCGATTTAAAAGGAATATAGAAAATGATACCCAAATTTTAAGTTGTTTAGCACGCTCTATAATTAATTTAGCTAATATCTTAAAGGAAAAAGATGAGAATTTAAACAATTCTTTAAAATATTTACAACTGGCATTAATTTTTGAAATAATATTTTTACTTACTATTCCTATAGAGTTTCTTTTAAAGAAAATTTGCTGTTCTTGAAATATATTTTTTTCATAATTTCCACCTTATGGAGTTTGTAAAAACCGACAAAGCACCCCAAGCGGTGGGACCCTATTCGCAGGCTGTAAAGGTCGGGAATTTTCTATTTATAAGTGGTCAAATCGCGATAAATCCCGAAACGGGGAAGCTTGAGGGTGAAACGGTTGCCAAGCAGACCGAAAGGGTTTTAAAGAACATAGAGGCAATTCTCCGCGAAGCGGGTTTTTCCTTAAAAGATGTGGTTAAGACCACCGTCTACCTCAAGAATATGTGCGACTTTGCCGAGATGAACGGGGTATACGCCAAATTTTTCGGGGAGCACAGACCGGCGAGGGCTACCGCAGAGGTTTCAAACCTCCCCTTGGGGGCTCTGGTGGAAATAGAGGCTATTGCGGTTAAAGGATAAATCCCTTCCCCCAAAGGGAAAGGCTTTTCCATTCACCTTTAAGGGTAGTTTTATACCTTCTCTTTGTGGGTAGGAGGTTTTTGTTCTCCTGCGGGGGAATCTATTTTCATATCCCTAAAAAGTCTGGTTTTTTATTAAACCCTTTGGGGCAAAGGTAAACGCTTTCCCGCAATAGGTAAAGTCTGAAATCCTCCCAAGGGAGGACATTTTTTCTCCCCCTTGGAGAGTAAATATTCGAAACCCTCCTCCACCGGTGGGTTTTTGAGGAGTTAACCTACGGTGGAGCAATTTCCCACCCCTTCCACCGGTCGGTATCGAAAAGGGAGAGGAAACCCGCGCGGGGTTTGTGAAAAACTCTATTCCTACAAATGGTTTATAAAAGAAAACCGAAACCGGTAAGGGAGTTTCCGAAGGAACTCCTGCCGAGGGAGAAGCTTCAGAAGTTCGGCGCCGAAAGGCTCACCGAGGGGGAGCTGTGGGCGGTAATACTGGGTAGCGGCACAAAGGGGTTTAGCGTGTTGGAAATTGGGGAAACCCTCGCGGAGTTGGGTTTCGAGAAACTCACCCAAATGGGGTTGGAAGAGCTTTCAAAAATTCCCGGTGTGGGTAGGGTTAAGGCTCTTACTGTAAAGGCGGTTTTGGAACTATGCAGGAGAAACCAAAAGGGGGAAAAACCGAAAATAACCTCCCCCTCGCAGGTGGAGGAGATAGTTAGACCCCTCATAAAGGGGAGGAAGGAACACCTGTTCGTCCTCACCCTTAGCGGTTCGCAGAGACTCCTTTCGGTCGATTTGGTAGCCCTGGGACACCTAAATGCGGTATACGCACCCCCGAGGGAGGTCTTGCACCCGGTTGTGGCAAACGGGGGCTATTTCTTTATACTCGTCCACAACCACCCCGACGGCTCATCCGAACCCTCGGCGGAGGATATCGAATTCACCGAGCGCATTAAGGAAAGTGCACAGCTCCTCGGTTTGGAACTCTTAGACCACGTAATCCTGGGGGAGGGTGGATATTACTCCTTCAAAGCACAGGGGTTGCTTTAATCTTTAGTTTTTCGAGCTATGCCCCGCGCCTTTTGGGAGATAGACGCCGACGCTCTGGTTTCAAATGTAAGAGAAATATCCCGCCTCGCGGGGAAAAAGGTTATCGCCGTTGTAAAAGCCAACGCCTACGGGCACGGCGCCCACCTCGTCGCCCCGCTCTTTGACCGCCTCGAGGAGGTTGAATTTTTGGCGGTAGCCACACCGGAGGAGGGGAAAAAACTCCGCCTTTTGGGGGTGAAAAAACCGATACTCCTCCTGTCGGGATTTTTTAAGGAGGAACTCCCCTTGGTGGAAAAATACAGACTCACCCCCGTGGTGTCCGATAGGCAGCAGCTACTCCTCGCGGTGAGGAATAGAATTCCCTACCACCTCAACGTGGACACCGGTATGGGGAGGCTCGGATTTTTAAAACCCCCTTACGGGCTTTTAAGGGTTTTTCCACCGCAGGGGGTTATGACCCACTTCCCGTCGGCGGAGGTGGATAGGCATTTCACCCTCAAACAGATAGAGGTCTTTAGGAAACTCGTAAGACCCCTTAGGGTTAAATACATTCACCTCCAAAACAGCGCGGGGCTCTCCTATAAGGTTCCCTTCGCCAATTTGGTAAGGGTTGGTCTATCCCTATATGGGGAATACGGAAGCAAAGACCTCAAAGGGGTTTTAAAGCTGAAATTTCCCTCCCGCATAGGGGCGAGGATTTTGGAAGTCCGCCGACTGCCAAAGGGAAGTTGCATCTCCTACGGGTGCAGGTATAGGCTGAAAAAACACTCCTATGTGGGGGTTATCGCTTTCGGATACGCCGACGGGTTTATGAGGTGCCTATCGAACCGCGCGGTGGTCTATTACAGGGGCAAACCCTACCCCGTTGCGGGAAATATAACGATGGATTTAACCGCGGTGGTTTTCGGAAATGTAAAACCCCGCGTGGGGGAATACGTGGAGATAGTTAACGGTCGGCGGAAATTCTCCGACCTGGCAACCCTATGCGGGACTATCCCCTACGAGATAATGACCCGCATAGGTGAGAGGGTTGAAAGAAGACTCCTAAAATAGGAAATCCCATATTTCTTTTTACCTTTGCGGGGGTTCTGTTAACTTACCCATTTATGGGACTGTTACCTTATAACTTACCCATTTATGGGACTGTTACCTTACGAAGAAGCCCTCGAATTGGTCTTGTCCTCCGTCACCCGTACCACGCCGGTCGAGAGAAGAGCCATAACCGAGGCGGTCGGGCGCATTCTCGCGGAAGATATAAAGGCAACCTTCAATTATCCCGTCTTCGACTACTCGGCTATGGACGGCTTCGCCGTAAGAAGCGCCGATACGAAAAATGCCTCACCCGAAAATCCCGTCGAGCTGGAGGTAATCGGGGAAATATCGGCGGGCGAATTTGTCGAAACACCTCTCGAGAGGGGGCGGGCTTACAAGATTTTCACCGGCGCGCCCATACCCCCCGGCGCCGACGCCGTTATTGAAATAGAAAAAACCCGCGTAGCGGGGAATAAGATTGTTCTAACCGAACCGGTCGAAGAGGGCGCCAATATCCGAAAGGCGGGTGAATACGCCAAACTGGGCGACGTTATCGCCTCTAAAGGCGAGGAGCTAACCCCCGGGAAAATAGGGGTCTTGGCGGCTTTCGGTTACGGCTACGCAAAGATATACGCAAAACCGAGGGTGGCGATACTTTCGACCGGTAGCGAGCTGAGGGAACCCTGCGAACCGCTTCTCAAACCGGGGCAGATATACAACTCCAATTCCTACAGCCTCCTGGCGGCGGTGCTGCAAAACGGGGGTGAAGCGGTAAATCTCGGAAGTGTCGGCGACGACTACGAACTTTTAAAGAAGACGTTGGGCGAAACGGTTAACGACTTTGACGTATACATCACCACCGGCGGCGTCTCGATGGGTGAGAAGGATTACGTGCAGTTTCTGGTGGAGGAGCTCGGGTTCAACATCAAGTTTCACAAAATTAGGGTAAAACCGGGTAAACCGACCCTCTTTGCCACCTACGACGGGGGCAAACGCCTCTTTTTCGGTCTGCCGGGCAACCCCGTTTCCGCTCTGGTGAACTTCTACCTATTGGTATATCCCGCCTTGAGGAAACTCCAAGGGGCAAAAGACCTCTTTAAGCCCAAAGTAAAGGCTATCCTCACCGAGGATTTTAGAAGAAAGGGTGCCAAGAGGAGGGAATTTATAAGGGTTAAAGTCCACTTCGGGGAGGAAGGAACGGTTTACGCAACCCCCTATTGGAACGTATCCTCGGGCGATATGCTCTCGATGGGTTTCGCAAACGGGGTGGGAATAGTCTACGAGGGTGTCAAAGAGGTCAAAAAGGGCGAACCTATAGAGGTTATTCTTTTTTAGAACCCGAATACGGTTATCGGGTTTGAGATTTTCCCTTTATAGGTTTCTTTACTTATCTACTCGAAAAGTTGGTTGTGGGTTCCTATCCGTACGAGGATTAAGTCTTTATTGTCCACTTTGTAGATGACCAATAGGTCACCCCCTAGGTGGAACTCCCTAAAGTCTTTCCAATTTCCGCTTAAAGGGTGGTCTTTTACCTCCGGTGGTAGGGGTTTCCCCTCCAAAAGCAGGGAAATATACCTTACAAATTTTTCAAACTGTTTATCCGTCATTCTAACTTTGCTTAAATCCTTTTTGAACTGCTTGTGTCTTTTAAGATTTAGCACCGCCCCTAACCTCTTTTTCCAAGGTTGCCAAATCGACCGCTTCTATATTTTTGCCTTTCCTAACCTCTTCCAATACCTTTTGGGTTTCCTCGTTTGGAAGTTTAACCGGAAAAGGAATACCTCTTTCCAATACCACTTGGGTGAGGAAGATATTAATCGCATCTGAAAGACTTAAGCCGTAGCGAGCCAAGATTTTCTTAGCCTCCCTTTTTATTTCGGCATTTAGGTAGATATTCGTTCTTTCCTTTTTAACCGAGGGCATAGGTAAATAATGTAAACACAAAGTTTGTGTCGACCCTAAAACTCGTCTTCCTGTTTTTACACCCTCTTAGCAATCCACCAATAGAGGGCAAAGAGCAAAATACCAAACCATAAGGGTGCCAGCTTTCCGAAAATTACCCCCTTGAGGTCTTCCTTTACACCCTTTCCGCAGAGGGGAGAGTGCAGAACCTCCACCCTTTCGTTGGGTCTAATATTTTTTGCCGTTATCCACTTTAGGGTTTCCGTTCGATTTTCCACCTCAAGGCGGAGGGTAATTTCCTTTAGACCCTCTGGGGGATTTTTGACCCCCCAATCCCTTTGGGGGAGTTCTCTTACCTCTATTACCTCCGCGGGGATTGGCTTTCCTAAAAGCTCCAGGCAGAGGTATTTGAAACCCCTTAGCACCCCCCAAAGGGTAAAGAGGAGGGCAAACGCCAAAAGGAGGTATTGAAAAATTTTCCCCGTCGGGAGATTCTCCATTTTTAGTTCCTAAAGAGGGAAACCGCTTCCTTTAAGACCGCATCGAGGAGTTTTTCGTCCGGCATTTCGGCGTAAATTCTTAAAAGCGGTTCGGTTCCCGAGGGTCTGACGAGCAGCCATCCGTCGTTTTCGAAAACGAGCTTCAGCCCGTCTATCGTTTTGACCTCCCTAACCTTGAGACCGCCGACCGCCGAAGGCGGGTTTTTCTTTAATTCCTCGAGTTTCTCCTTCTCCCGCGGGTCAACGGGGAGGTCTATACGCCTGTAATAAGCCTCACCGAAGCGTTTAAAGAGCTCTTCGATTACCCCCGAAGGGGTTTTGCCCTTTAGGAAGAAAAGTTCTAGCAGGTAGAGCGCCGAGAGCAAGCCGTCCCGCTCGGGGGTGAAGTGGGGAAATCCGTAGCCGCCGCTCTCTTCCCCCCCGAAAATCACGTCATCCCTTTCGAGGATAACCCTATTGATGTTCTTAAACCCTACGGGGGTCTCTATTATTTCAACCCCGAAGTGTTTCGCTATTCTGTCCGCCAAATAGGTGGTTGAAACCGTTTTGACGACCGCCCCGCGTAAGCCCTTGTTTTCGAGCAGGTGCAAAAGCAACAGCGCATAGATTAGCTGGCTGTTGACGAAATTCCCCTTTTCGTCCACCAGAGCGACGCGGTCGCCGTCGCCGTCGTTCATTATCCCGCAAAAGGCGTTCTCCGCCCTCACCTTTTCTGTTAAGGTTTTTGCGTTCTTTTCAACCGGTTCGGGGGCTCTGCCGCCAAAGAGCGGGTCGCGGTAGGCGTGGATTTCCACAATCTGGGCTTTCGTTCCCTCCAAAGCCCCCCTAAGGTATCCTATGGAGGAGCCAAACATCGGGTCATGGACTACCTTGAAATCCTCTTCCTTAAAGAGGTCTAAGTTAATTTGCTCCCTCACGGCGGATATGTATTCTTCGGTGTAATCCTCCTCCGAGAGGTTTCCAAGTTCGAACTCCGGTTCCCTTTCGGGTGAAAACTTTCCTATCAGGGATTCCACCTTTTGGACGAATTCGGGTGTGGCGCTCCCCCCGAAGGAGTCCTTTATCTTATACCCGTTGTAGGTGGGCGGGTTGTGGCTCGCCGTTATCATTACCCCGTTGTCGAAGTCCTTATACTTGACCGCCCACGAGGTGAGAGGGGTAGAGACCGCTTTCGGCGAGAGGTTCACGTCGAAACCTTCGGATACGAAAAGGGTAGCCGCTTCGCGGGCGAAATTTTCCGACATAAAGCGGTTGTCGTAACCTATAAAGACCCGCTTGGCTCCCCTAGCCCTCAAAGCAGCCGCGTGGGCGATAACCACCTTTTTGAGGTTTTCAAAGGTGAAATCGCGGGCTATTACAGCCCTCCATCCGTCGGTTCCAAACTTTATAACCGCCATTAGGTAGATAACTTTAAAACTTAAATCTCTTCACCACCTCCACGAGGTATTTAACCTTTTCGAATTCCATATCGGGGGCTAGTCCGTGCCCGAGGTTAAACACGTAAAGGGTCTTCCTATTTTCGGCAACCCTTTGGAGGAGCTTTTCAACCTCACTCTTGATGGTCTCTTTATCCGCATAGAGCACCGAGGGGTCTAAATTTCCCTGAATAGCCCTGCTTGGAAACTCTTTTAGGGCAACCTCCACGGGGAGAGTCCAATCTATGGAAAACCCGTCGGCGGGGATTTCCTTTGCCAACCTGTATAGGTGCCCGCTACCGCGGAAGAAATAGATAAGCGGCACCTCGGGGTGGAGTTCCTTGAGGGTGGAGACCAGCCGCCTTAGGTGGGGTAGATACTCGCCGAACATTTCGGGGGACATAACGTAAGCCCAGCTGTCGAAGAGCTGCAGGGCGTCCGCTCCAGCCCTCACCTGCTGTGAGAGGTAGGCAATTAGCATATCGGTGAGTTTCTCCATCAGGAGGTGCCACCTATCTCTTTCCCTATAAAAGGTCTTTCTAACCTCCTTAAAATCCCTCGAGGTTTTCCCCTCCAATATATACGCCCCGAGGGTGAAGGGTGCACCGGCGAAACCTATTAGGGGAAGTTCCGAACGCTCCTTTACCCTCCGAATGGTTTCGAAAACGTATTCCACCTTCGAGGGTTCAAACTCTTTCCAATCCTCCAAAGGGGGACTTTCCAAAAGGGGACCCTCTCCGGGGAGGAATTTAACCTCGACCCCCAAAGGTTGGAGAGGAACCAGTATGTCGGAAAAGAGGATAAGCGCATCGACCCCCAACAGCCTTTCGGGCAGGAGCGTCACCTCGGTAGCCAGCTCCACATTCGAACAGAAGTCTATAAAATCCCGCGCTTTCGCGCGTAAGTTTCGGTATTCGGGCATGTAGCGACCGGCTTGGCGCATCAGCCAGACGGGAAAGCGCTCCAGAGGTCTTCCTTTCAGGGCGTCCAAAAAGGGGGACATATCTCGCTTAGGATACCCCAAAGGGAGGATTGAGACCCTTTTCCACCCAAAGGTTAGAATGTGATACCTTACGGAGATGGGTTTTTCCAAAAGGGGTTTACTCCTATTGGCGGGAGGGTTATCGATATTCCTCGCCTCCTGCGGTAAACCGACGGAAACCGAAAAAGCCCGCGAAGCCCAGCGGGATTTTATTAAAGGTATCGAACTTTACAAGAAAGGGGATTACTCCGATGCGGCTACATATCTGCGAAAGGCTGAGGCGGGTATGGCTTACCTCTCCCCCGAGCAGATTAGGGAGCTCAAATACAAATTGGCTCTCTCCCTGTATAAGGATGGAGATTACGAAGATGCCATTTTGGAATTGGAGGACTATATAACCTATTACCCCTCCGCCCCCAATATAGAGGAGGCTTACCTATACCTTATAAGCGCCTATCTAAAACTTTCCCCCGACCCGTGGAGAGACCAAACATACACCCTAAAGGCGTTAAAATTGGCGCAGGAGTTCCTCCAAAAGTTTCCAAACAGCAAATACCTCCCCCAGGTGGAGGAGTTAATCGACGAAGCTAAGCGCAAACTCGCAGAACATCAATATCTGATAGCCAAGTTTTACGAGGATTACGGCTACTATTACCCCGCCGCGGTGAGGTTCGAATACCTCCTCCTGACGTATCCCAACTACATAGATACCCACGAGGTGTTGTTCCATTACATTAAAAACCTTTTTCTGATACCGCAATACGCCGATAAGAAAATCGCTTACTGGAGGGAAAAATATAAGGAACTCCAGAATAGGATAGAGGACAAAGAGGTTTTAGACCCTAAGGCGGCAAAAAAACGCTTGGAGTTTTACAAAGAGCAAATCCAACGTTGGGAAAAGATTTCCGAGGAGTCGGTCAAAAAGGCGGAAGAAAATTTGAAAATTTACAAGGAGCGTTTCGGCGAGGACAAATATTACAAATTACTTTTAAAAATTAAAAAGGAGGGAAGGGTAAAGCAGTCATGGATAGAAAGGATTTTGTGAAGAAGATAGCAAAGATTTTGGACGACAAGAAGGCGGAAAACATTTCCGCTCTCGACGTTAGGGGACTAACCTCCCTAGCCGATTACTTTGTGATAGCTTCGGCGGGTTCGGAAACCCACGCCCGTGCCCTCGCCGATTACGTTGAGGAGGAGATTAAAAAGCAAACCGGGGAGCTCCCCCACCACGTGGAGGGAAAGGAATACAACCGCTGGTTGGTTCTCGACTATGGGGATGTAATAGTTCACGTAATGCTTCCGGAGGTTAGGGATTACTACGGTATAGACTGGCTTTGGGCGGATGCCAAAAAGGTGGATTGAGCGCCTCCTGTTCGCCGAAACATGCGCACTCTGCGGTGAACCGCTGGGCTCCTCTTCGGTCGTCTGCGACCGCTGTCTCCTATCCATCCACCCCCAACCGGAGGAAGACCTTTTATCCATCCCCTACTTGGACGGTTATAGGGCGTTTACTGCATATGGGGAAAGTGAGAGGAAAATCCTCGAGTTGGTGAAGTTCCAAGGTTTCAAACACCTCGCGAGGGAAATAGGAAAATTGGTATCTTCCCACTTAAGGGAATACGAAAAACACCTGAAACCCGATGCGGTTACCTTTATACCGACCAACCCCTTTAGGTATTGGTTTTTAAGGGGATTTGACCCCGTGGAGGAAATATTAAAGGAAACTTCGGTCAACTTCGAAAGGATTATAGGGAGACGGTGGCTTTTTAGGAAACCCTTGGCGAGGGTTAAAAGTTTCCGCGAAAGGCAAAAGCTTGTTAAGGATGCCTTTTATATCAAACGGGGAAAAATACCCCGCGTAAGCGGGGGAAAGATTTTAGTGGTGGACGATGTTCTAACAACCGGCTCAACCGCCTCGGAAATAGCCCGCCTGTTGAAAAGCGCGGGAGCTGTAGAGGTTTATCTGTTTGCCGTTTTTAGACCCCATTAGCGACTTTCCACGCCTTGTAGGAACTTCTAACCCACCTTCCAACAAAGGTGTATTTGAAACCGAGTTCCTCCGCGAGTTCTTTAATTTTTTCGAATTCCTCTTCGGTGTATTCCTTTACCACCTCAACCTGCCTTTTGGTGGGTTGGAGGTATTGACCCACCGTGAGGATATCGCAACCCGCCTCCCTGAGGTCTTCGAGCGTTTTCCTTATATCGTCCCAAGTTTCGCCCAACCCGACCATTAAACCGCTCTTAGTCCATATATGGGGGTAGTTTTCCTTAGAATACCTAAGGAGGTTTAGAGTCCACTCGTATCTCCCGCCGAGGCGGATTTTCGGATATAACCTCTCGACGGTCTCTATGTTGCAGTTGAACACGAAGGGGTTTTCCCTCAAAACTGTATCCACCAATTCGGTCTTTCCCCTAAAGTCGGGGGTGAGCACCTCGACCTTCGCGTCGGGAATCTCCCTTTTTATCTCCCTTATGCAGGCGGCAAAGTGGGAAGCCCCCCCGTCGGGTAGGTCGTCGCGCGTCACCGAAGTAATCACCACATATTTAAGCCCCAACTCCTTCGCCGCCTTTGCGAGATTTTTGGGCTCCGCGGGGTTTAGGGGTTTCGGCGTTCCCTTCCTCACCGAGCAGTAGCGGCACCCCCGCGTGCAGACATCCCCCATTATCAAAAAGGTGGCGGTTCGGTTGGCGAAACACTCGCCTATGTTGGGGCATTTGCTCTCCTCGCACACCGTATGGAGTTTTCCCCTTCTCAAGACCCTTTTTACGTCGGATAGAAGGGATAACCTTATGGGTTTCTTCCTCCGTATAGTCTCCCTCGACATAGGGAAGGAATTAAACAACCCTTAATAGTGATTTTTAATATAATAAATTCCTTATTATGATTGTTAATAACAATCTCTACCCGGTAAACCTACCTTCCCAAGTGGTGCAAAGCTCTCAACAAGCCTATCTAAAAACCGAAGACGATGCGGCAAAAATCGCATCTCAAACGGAAAGGGATGGCTCCGCGGCGTTTACCAAAACCCTCGATTGGGGTGCGGAGTTAAACAGGCAATACGTCTATTCGATGCTCCGACTTTCCGACGATATAGGAACTATGGCAGACCGTATAGGGGTTATGGCTGACCGCATACTCTACACCGAGCTTCAAATCGGCGTTATGGCGGACAGGATTATAACCTTCTCCCAAATGCAGAGCGACAACATGGACACCACCCAGCAGTGGCTTACCGATAGCACTATAAAAGTTTTAAACACCTACAAAGTAAACCAAAATATCTAAACCCCACGCGGTTAGAAATTGTCAGAAACCGACCTCCGAGGGGGAATAAATTTCTCCTCCATCCCCCTTAGGAGGTTAAAAAATGAGACACCCCAAAAGTGTGGAACTTTTGAACAAGGCGATACAGGAGGGGGAAACCGCACTCCACCAATACATGTACTTCCACTTCGTCTTGAGCGATATGGGTTACGAGATGCTCGCCAACCTCTTCAAAAGGATAGCTATAGAGGAGATGCGCCACGTGGAGGCTTTCGCCGAACGTATACTCTTTTTGGGCGGAGAGGTCGAACTCGGAAAGTTGGCTAAACCGGTGCAGAGGATTACCGACCCCAAGGAGATGCTCGAGTGGGCGATGGCGAGCGAGAGCGAGGCGATAGAACTCTATTCAAAATGGGCGGTGGAAGTGGTTGCGGAGGATAGGGATATAGGGACGGAACAGCTGTTTAAAAAGGTTGTGCTGGACGAGGAAAAACATTTCGACCTATTTGAGAGGGAATTTTTAAACCTCCAAAAGTTTGGAGACCAATACCTCGCCCAACAGGCTATGGAGACGAGCAGAAGGATGGGAAATCAACAACTATCGGAGGAGAAATAAGTCCAAACCCTTTTGGGGAGTTATTAATAATCCTCCCCGTATTGTTCCTCTATTTTCTGTCTCAAAGAAGGGTCTAAACCTAACCTCTTCAATCTCCTATCGTCGGTTTTTAAAATTTCATAGACACTATCGAAGTTCCTCTCGATAATTTTCCTCTCCCTTTGGGGGAGTTTGTTGAGGATTTTAAGTTCTCTGAGTTTTCGGTTATACCCCACCGCGAAGCGGTGGGCTTCGTCCCTTATCAAACCAAAAATTCTATAGAGGGGCGGGTATTCCCTTAGGGGTATCTCCCTGCCGTCCTCGGTGAAGAGTATCTCCTCCCTCTTGGCGAGCGCGACCACAAAGGTGGGTAGTTTGTAAAAGCGCTTAACCTCCAGCGCGACGTTCAGCTGTCCCTTACCGCCGTCTATAAGCCACATATCGGGGACGGGGTATTGTCCTTTTTTAATCCTCTTAGCCCTTCGGGATAAAACCTCTTTGAGGGCTCTGTAGTCGTCTATCCCCTCGAAGGTCTTTATGCGGTATTTCCTGTAACACCTTTTGTTCATCGAACCCTTTTCCCAAACCACACAGGAGCCGACCACAAACTCGCCCATAAAGTGGGAGATGTCAAAGCCTTCGACCCTTTCGGGGAAGGGAATTTTTAAAACCCCCTCAAAGAGGGTCTTCGTTTCCTCATCAACCCCTTGGGGGGTATTTGCCTCAACCAGTTCCTTTAAAGGTTTGGGAATTTCGGTCGAAACCTTTACCCCTTTTTTGGAGCGGTCGGATAGGTATCTCTCCAACATTTGGGGGTTTTCGACGCCTCCCCCTACGAAGACCCTTTGGGGGATGTAGTTGACCGAATAGTAGGCGTAGAGCCAGCTTTCGCGGGTGCTGTCGTAGGCTTCGGGCAGTTCGAACTCCTCCTTTCCCACCAAACGCCTACCCCTCACGAGGTATAGGACTACCCTTTTAGTTCCCCCGATGGGAACCCATACGTCGGCTTCCGCAAATGGGAGGTTTAGGACATTTTGACCCCTCGCGAGGTTCTCGAGGGCGGTTATCTGCTCCTTTAGGAGGGCGCACTTTTCGAATTCCAACCTCTTTGCGTGTTCCTCTATTTTTCGATACAACTTGGGGAGTATCTCCCCCACCTCCCCCGAGAGGAAGGCTTTTGCACCCTCCACCGCAAGGGTGTAGTCCTCCTTTGAAATTTTTCCCACACAGGGGGCGGAGCAAAGCCCGAGGTGGTAATCCATGCAGAGTTTTCCCGGTTTGGGGAGCTCCTCGCAGGTTCGGAGTTTAAAGAGTTGGTGAACCAGTTTTTTGACCCTCTGGGCTTGCCTAACGGGGAAGAAGGGTCCAAAATACTCCCCTTTCCCTTCAAAATCGCGGACAATCTTTAGGGTGGGGTATTCGTCGGCGGTTAGCAGCAGCATCGGATAGCCGCCGCCGTGCTTGAAGACGACGTTAAACTTCGGTTTGTGGAGATTGATAAGTTGCCTCTCGAGCACCAAAGCCTCGTATTCGCTTTGGGTGATTATGTAGTCGAGCCTCTCCGATTGGGCGAATATCTTGAACTCCTTGGGGTCTTCCTTCGCCGCCTGGAGGTGTTGGAGGAGTCTCCTCTTTAGGTTTTTCGCCTTTCCTATATAGACATACCCCTTGCGGTTTCTAAAGATATATACCCCGCTCCTCTCGGGGGTTTTCTCTATTATTTCCCTCCACCGTGCGAGGGAATTCATTTAAGGGTAATTTGAACCGCAAAGGGGTAGATTACCATCGGAAACCTCCACAAGTAAAAAAATCTTTCTACCCGCGTTGGGAAGGAGGATAAAGTTATCTTCCTTAAAATGGTCTCGATAAAGGAACTCTTTAGCTGGGAGGACTTTGTCCCCACCTTCCCGCTCACAGCCATAGGCGCGAGGGTCTGCTATTCGAAAAAATCGCTCGAAGACCTCCTAAGGGAACCCAAAGTTTCATCCCCCGCGGAGCGGGCTACCTTTTTATCCAGATTGGCGAATTGGAAACACTTTTCGGTATTCGCCCACTCGTTCGCCTACAAGCGGGTAGGCAGAGATAAAGCCCTCTACATCGGGGCTAAATACTTCAAAACCTATTGGGACGAAAGGGAACCCGACCTCATTGGGGTTTCCTTAAGGCACTACCTCGAGGAACTCACCGACGGGGAAAGGGAAGAGCTTTTCAAACACCTCGCACGGGTTGACAGGGAGATAAAACCCCTCTCCAAAAGCGGGAATGTGGTCCTATTGGGGGGAACCTACGAGGGGTTTGGTTATTTCGTCTTCTACATCAGCGGGATTTCGAGAATAGCCACCCACCAATTGGTGAGGCATACAGCTCTAAATTTCTCCCAAAGGAGTCAGAGGTATACCACCGAAAAGGAAAATTATTCGGTTATCCCCCCCTCGTTCGGTGAGAGGGCTAAAGAGCTCTTCAAAAGTTGGGATGAAATGGCTAATAACCTCTATAGGGTCTTAACGGAAGATTTAAAAATCCCCAAAGAGGACGCAAGGTTTATATTGCCCCACGGGAGGGCTTCCAATATAGTGGTCTCCGCACCCACCCCGTGGCTTCTGGACTTCCTAAGGAAAAGAATGGAAAAAGCCGCCCAATGGGAGATTAGAGAGATAGCCCACCGAATGTGGGAACTCTTGGAGAAAGAAATCCCCAAGGTGGAGCTGTCGAAATATCTTTCCCTGTAAGGGAATTGAAAGAATTTCCCCCCTTTAGGTTTTTAGCGCCTTTTTCCACACCCACAGGAGGGCACCAAAGAGCAGACCCAAAAGTAGGAGTTCAAAAATTCCGTGAAACCAAAGGTGGGCGGGGGGATAAAAGCCGTAAAAACCGTGATGGCAACAACAGTGGAGGCAACCCATAATCTTTTAATTTAACTTTGGAGTTTAACGGATGCTAACGCGGAAACAAAAGCTTAAGCGTAGGCTTGCCCAATTGGTTTTGAAATTACGGAGGAAGCGCTACACGTGGAGAAGGAAGGAATACACCCGTTTGGATTACCTCGAAAAGCGCTTCTTTCAACTGCTGGCGCGTATGCGCGAGCCTTTAATCATCATTATTCTTATCCACTACTTTGGAACTATCGGCTATATGGCTATAGAGCACTTCCCGCCCCTTATAGCCCTCTACCAAACCTTTATCGGCGTTTCGACCATAGGCTACGGCGAGATTATCGAGATGGACTCGGCGGGAAGGCTGTTTACGATATTTCTCGACTTTGCCAGTATAACCGCATTCTTCTACGCAACCGGGGTATTGGCGGAGCTTTTTTTCAAGGAGGATATTTTAGAGATTTATCGGGAGTGGAGAATGCTCAAAGAGATACAAAAACTTTCGGGACATTACATAATAGCGGGCTACAACACCGTGGCAAAGGAACTAATACGCTTCCTAAAGGACAGGGGACACAAAGTTGTCGTTCTCCTCGAAAGGGACGACAAAGATATAAAGAAGGAACTCGAATTGGAGCACGTCCGATATTTCGTTATAGGGGAACCCTTTAAAAAATCTACCCTCTATTTGGCAAATATAAAAAAGGCGAGGGGTCTCATAACCACCTACACCGACGAGGCGAAAAACATCTCGATAATCGTGACCGCCCGCCTGCTGAGACCCGACAGGGAAAACTTCGAAATTATCGGTATCGCCAAAACCTACGAGACCGCCGTCAAACTCCGCGAGCTGGGGGCTAACCACGTGATAGTTCCCGACCACATCGTCGCCGGCAGGATAGCGGCGCTGATATTCCACCCCCACACCTTCGTGGTTGCGAATATCCTCGAAAAAATCGCTTTCGGCGAGGAGAGCGAAATAGACCTGGCGGAGTTTGAGGTTAAAGAGGGTTCACCCCTCGAGGGTAAGACGCTTATAGACCTCGACCTGAGGAGGCGCTTCGGCGTTACCGTTGTCGCCATAAGGCGCGCCGACGGCAGGCTCGACATGGACATACACGGAAATACCGAAATTTACGGGGGGGACGTTCTTATACTCCTCGGAAAGCCGGAGAAACTCGACAAAGCCCTCGCGTGGTTGGAAAAGGTTCAGGAGGGAAAAATCCCTCTAAAGGACGGAGAAAAACAGACCGCCTAAAGGAGGAATTTACTTTTTCTTTTCCTCGTTGTGTTCCTCTATCTCCAACACCAAAGGTGCGTAGTGGATATTCAGACACTCGCGCAGTTTCCTAATAAAAAACTTCTTGTAGTGCTCCTTCCAAGCCTCGGCGCGATTTGTTATAACCACAATTGTGGGCGGACGGGTTTTTTTTTGAAAGGCGTAATAGACCTTTGTCGGTTTACCCCTGTAGGAGGGCGGGGGGTTATCCCTAATAATCTTCCTAATGCAGTTGTTCACATAGGATGTCTTGTGCTGTTTGTTGTAGTCCTCCCAAACGAGGTCTATAGCCGAAAAGAGGTTGTCTATCCCCTCGCCGGTAGTCGCTACGGTAAAGACAACGGGGGCGTAATCGACGAAAAAGAGCCTCCTCCTGACCTGCCTTTCCGCCTCATCGGGGGGAACGGGCAGCAAGTCCGCCTTATTCACATCTATAACCAAACCCTTACCCCTTCGGGAGACCAAACCCGCCAGCCTCTGGTCTTGGTGGGTGACTCCCTCCTTTCCGTCGATAACCAAAACCGCTATGTCGGAGCGCTCTATCGCGTTTAAAGTCCGGTTTACCGCGAAAAATTCGGTGCCGTAATCCACATTCGAGGGACGCCTGACGCCGGCGGTATCGATAAAGAGGTATTTCTTTCCGTTCCTCTCGACCAGCGTATCGACCGCATCGACCGTCGTTCCCGCTATGGGTGAGACGATAGTCCTCTCCTCCCCCACTATCTTGTTAAATAGGGAGGATTTACCCACATTCGGTCTCCCTATAAGGGCTATTTTGGGAATGTCCTTTAGCTCCTCCTTCAGTTTCTCCTCTTTTTCTTTCTCCTCGGTGGGGATTTCCTTGACTATATCCTCCAAAAGTTCCGCCAAACCGGTCCCGTGAATGGAGGAAACCGGGTAATAACCCTTAAAGGGGAACTTGTAAAACTCGTAAACGTTCTCCTCCGCCTTTTTATTATCGACCTTATTTATTACCACATAGACCTTATCCTTGTAGGGGAGGAGCATCTTGGCGATTTCCTCGTCGAGGGGGGTAAGTCCCTCCCTCCCGTCAACAACGAAGAGTATCGCGTCGGCGTCGGGAAGCTCCTTCTCCACCTGCTCGCGAATTTTCGGCATAAATATGTCTTCCTCATTCGGCATCAGACCGCCGGTGTCAACCAACCTAAAGATGCGGTCTTGCCATTTGGCAAAGTCCTCTATGCGGTCGCGGGTTATACCCGGTTTGTCCTCCACGACCGCCTTTCTCTTCCCGACCAATTTATTGAAAAGGGTCGACTTACCCACGTTGGGGCGACCCACAATAACCACCTTTCCGGTGCCTCTTTTCCTTCCTTCCATAACGAGGTTGTTAAATTTACCGATAACCCCACAAGGGGCAACCTCGGTTTTACCTACCTCCGTTTGGATATGTATTCCTTCCTAAACAGGTAGAGGTATAGGAGACCTACAACCGCCACCGTTAGGAGGGTAAGAATTCCCCCGTCCCTTACGGGTGGGAGGAGTAAGACAAAGGCGGTTAACCCCCAAAGGGGAAGGAATTTTTTTAACCTCCAAAGGGAGCGCAAAAAGAGGTTTAGGGAGCGGGAAACCCCCGCGAGGGTCAAAAAGGTTATCCACCCCCCCAAGGAGTAGGAGAGGGCTATAACCCACCCACCGAGGTGTAAGAGAAAGAGACCCACCGCGGGGAGGAGAATTTCCACAGCCAACCAGAGGGTGGAGAGGAAAAATCCCAGATAGAACCTCTCCTTGATATAGAAGATATTTGCGGCGAGGGGATAGAGGGCGGCGGCGGGAAGCCCGAGGGCGTAAAGTTGCAGGTAGAGGGCTACCCGCTCGGCATCCCCACCCCCGAAGGCTCCCCTTTTGTAAACCAACTCCACCAGAGGTTGGGAGAATAAAACCAACCCCAAAAGGGCGGGTATTGCAAAATAAAGCGCTATCTCCCCCGTTCGGAGGAGGTATTTCTTCAGGGTAAACTCCAACACCCTCGGGTCTTTCGAAAAACGACTTCCCGCGGTGGAAAGATAGGAGAGGTTTACCCTCGAGGTGGAAACCCCTATTACCGAAACCGGCAGTTGGAAGAGCCTAAAGGCGTAGTAGAGACCGGACAGGACACCCACACCCGCGTGGGTTGCGAAAAACGCCTCCGCCAGCGTCGAGATCTGCCCCACCCCCAGAGAACCGAAGGAGGGGAGCAGATTTTTAAAAAACTTTTTTACCTTAAAACCGAACCCCGCCTTCGGCGGGAGTAGAACTCTTTTTCTATAGGCAACCGCCAGGGAAAAGAGAACCTGCACTAGACCGCCGCCCAAAACCCCCCAAACGAGGGCGTAAATACCCAACCTTTCGGCAAAGAGAAGAAGAAAACCTATAACGGTTAGATTGAAAAGGGCACTCGAAAAGTAGGCGAGGAAAAAACTCTTCCTATACTGCAAAAGGGCTGAAAAATAGGCGCTCACCACCGCAAAGGGGAGGTAAAAAGCCAGATACCCCAAAAGGGTGGAAGCCAAATTCCCATCCCCACCTCGGGAGATAAGGGAAATAATTTCCCCCGAGAGGAGGGAAAGGAGAATCGAAACACCCAAGGAGGATAAGAGCAACCAAAAGAACACCTCGCGGACAAAATTTTTATCGAAACCCTCCTTGAGGAAGGGAATAAAGACCTTTTCCAGTCCGCCTTCCGCCAAAACCCTCCTGAAGATGTTGGGAATTTTCCACGCGAGAAAGAAGGCATCGGTAGCCGCCGATGCGCCGAAAAAGTAGGCGGTTAAAACCTCCCTGACGAAACCGAGGAGCCGGCTCGAAAGTATGGAGAGAGCGGACGCGAAGGTGCCGAGGGCGAGCAAACGGCGGGACATTAAGTGGGAGTATAGTTAAATTACATGGCTAACGAAGTCAGGATAACCACCCCTCTGACCGACGACGTTATCGAAAAATTGCGCGCCGGCGATAAGGTATTGATAACCGGCTATATCTACACCGCCAGGGATGCCGCCCACAAGCGTATGGTTGAGGCTATCCAACGCGGCGAACCCCTACCTTTCGACGTTAAGGGGCAAATCATCTACTACGTGGGACCCACACCCCCCAAACCGGGTGAGGTCATAGGCTCCGCGGGACCCACCACCTCCACCCGTATGGATAGGTATGTCGAACCCCTCCTAAAGCTCGGTCTAAAGGGTATGATTGGAAAGGGCTACAGGCAACCCTTCGTAAAGGAGCTTTTAAAGAAATATAAGGCTGTATACTTTGCCGCCGCTGGCGGGGTCGCCGCCCTCTACAAGGACAAGATAAAAGAGGCTGAAATCATAGCCTACGAAGACCTGGGACCCGAAGCGGTTAGAAGGCTATACGTTGAGGACTTTCCGGTTATAGTCGCCTACGACATCTACGGCGGCGACCTCTTTGAGGAGGGTAGAAAGAAATACGCCCAAATAGAGGTTTGAATTT
>JALVTI010000106.1 GCA_027035985.1 Aquificales bacterium
GAGAGGCTAAACACTTTTACCACGGGCACACCTATACGGGCAATAACCTCGCCTGCGCGGTGGCACTTGAAAATATCCAAATTTTTGAGGACGAAAAGACCCTCGAGAGGTTGCAACCGAAGATAAAATACCTCCACGAGAGGTTGGAAGAATTTAAAGACCTCCCTTGGGTGTTCGATATAAGAACTTTTGGCTTCATGGTGGGGATAGAGCTTAGAAAACCCAACGGGGAACCCTATCCTTACGGAGACCGCATAGGGTTTAAAGTTGCCTACAAAGCCCGCGAAAGGGGGGTATTTTTGAGACCTCTGGGGGATGTAATGGTTTTGATGATGCCCCTGGTTATCCGACAGGAGGAGATGGATTATGTTCTCGATACCCTCAAATGGGCTATAAGGGAAACTTTACCCAAATTGGGGTGAGAGATTTAAACCCGTTCCCTTGCAGGGGAAATTGTCAAAGAGGTGTTCCGCCAAATGGAGAAAAGATTTTTTTCTCCTCTTGCGGTTTGAATTTTCTTTATTTCCCTATCGGGGTCAGGGTATTTTGTTTACCCAAAGTAGAATTGACACCTTATGACCCAACCTCTAAAGGTCGATGAAATTAGGGAACTATTTTTGTCATACTTCGAAAAAAAGAACCACAAGAGGTTTAAATCCTTTCCACTGGTCCCCGAAGATGACCCGACCCTTTTGTTCGTAAACGCCGGAATGGTTCCCTTCAAAAAGTACTTCCTCGGATTGGAAAAACCCCCCGCGAAGCGGGCTACCTCCTGTCAAAAGTGTCTTAGGGTGAGCGGCAAGCACAACGACCTGGAGCAGGTGGGATACACTTCGCGCCACCACACCTTTTTCGAAATGCTCGGAAACTTCTCCTTTGGCGACTACTTCAAAAAGGAGGCTATAGAGTTCGCCTGGGAATTTGTAACCGACTATCTGAAACTACCCAAGGAGCGTCTTTACGTTTCGGTCCATGAAAAGGACGAAGAAGCCTACAAAATTTGGAGGGACGTTATAGGGGTTCCCGAGGAGCGAATCCTAAAGTTGGGAGACGAGGATAACTTCTGGCAGATGGGGGATGTGGGACCCTGCGGGTATTCCTCCGAAATCTACTACGACCGCGGTGAGGATTACGAGGGGGACGAGAGGCTTCTCGAGATTTGGAACCTCGTCTTTATGGAGTTCAACCGCGATGAGAAGGGCAACCTAACACCCCTGCCGCAGAAAAACATCGACACCGGTATGGGTCTCGAGCGCATAGCCTCCGTTTTGCAGGGGACCAAGACCAACTACGAGATAGACAACATCTTTCCCCTCATTCAATTCGGCGAGAAGCTGGCGGGCGTGAAATACGGCGAAGACTTCAAAACCGACGTTGCCCTTAGGGTTATAGCCGACCACCTTAGGGCTTTAACCTTCGCAATAGGGGATGGGGTTCTACCCTCCAACGAGGGGAGGGGGTACGTAATTAGAAAAATCCTCCGCAGGGCTCTGAGATACGGCTACAAATTGGGGATAGATAAACCTTTCCTCCACAAGGGAGTCGATTTGGTAGTCGACCTCATGAAGGGGGCTTACCCCGAATTGGAACTCCAAAGGGAGTTTATTAAAGGAATAGTCCGCTCGGAGGAGGAGAGGTTCTTAAGAACTCTCAAAGCGGGTATAGAGTTGGTCGAAAAAGCCATTGAGAGGGCTAAAAGAGAGGGCAGGGACTTCCTAACGGGTAAGGAGGTTTTCAAGATATACGACACCTACGGGTTTCCCGTTGACCTCATAGACGAGATAGCCGCCGAGCAGGGGCTTAGGGTCGACTACGCCGAGTTTGAAAAAGAACTCGAAAGGCAGAGGGAGGAGGCGAGGAAACACTTCAAGGTCGAGACCAAAAAGGTTAAACCGGTCTATCAAAGGGCTAAAGAATTAGGGCTCACTTCGGAGTTTGTCGGATATACCCACCTCGTGGTGGAAACGCCTATTAAGGGACTCATTAAGGGGGATGAACTCGTAGATATCCTCCACGAGGGAGAGGAAGGCGAGGTAATCCTCGAAAAGTCTCCCTTTTACCCCGAAGGGGGCGGACAGGTTGGAGACCAGGGTCTGATAGAGACGCCTAGCGGTCTCTTTAAGGTGGAGGACACCCAAAAGCCGGTTGAGGGCGTTATCGTCGCCAAGGGTAAGGTTATAAAGGGCAAGATTGAAAGGGGCGAAATGGCGGTCGCGCAGGTCGATAGGGAACGAAGGGAGGCGACCGCCCGCCACCACACCGCCACCCACCTACTCCACGCTGCATTAAGGAACGTATTGGGCGAACACGTCAGACAAGCCGGTTCGCTCGTTCACCCCGAATATTTGAGGTTCGACTTTACCCACTTCGAGCCGCTAACCGACGAGGACATAGAGCGCATAGAGGAGCTTGTAAACAGGGAAATCCAGGCAAACAAAGAGGTCATATGCCGCGTAATGCCCTACGACGAGGCGGTAAGAAGCGGCGCCATGGCGATTTTCGAGGAGAAATACGGCGACACCGTCAGGGTTATAGAGGTTCCCGACTTCTCCAAGGAGCTCTGCGGCGGAACCCATGTAAAGAGAACCGGAGATATAGGCTTTTTCAAGATGATTTCCCAATCCTCGGTAGGCGCCGGCGTTAGGAGGGTGATAGCCAAAGCCGGCATGCCCGCAGTAAGGGAGGCGCAAAAATCCTTTAAAACCCTCAAAGAGGTTTCCGAAAAATTGGTCTCCAAACCCGAAGAGGTATCCCAAAAGGTGGAAAAACTCTTGGAGGAACTCAAAGAAAAAGAAAAGGAACTCCAAAGGTTGAAACAGGAACTTTTAAAACAGCAGTTGGATAAGGCTATAAAGGTCGAACGGGTAGGGGATAAAAATCTCGTTTGGGGAACCTTTGAGGGTGTCCCTATGGAGGAACTTAGGAACCTCGCAGATGTGCTAAGGCAAAAACACAAACCGGCGGTGGTCTTTTTAGTAAACAAACAGGGTGAGAAACTCCAAACGGTGTTGGCTATAACCAAAGAGATAGCCGATAAGGAAAAACTCAACGCCGGAAAGCTCATCAGGGAAATTGGCAAGGAGCTCGGCGGCGGAGGCGGCGGTCGTCCCGATATGGCTCAAGGTGGGGGAACGAAAATAGAAGGGTTGCAAAAGGCGGTGGAGAGGTTGAGAAAATTTTTATGATAATAATGTTAGGTGGTATTAATAATGTTATGGAATAAGAATATCGAAGAGAAATTTTTCAGGGAAAAGTTAAAAACAAATCCACCAGAGAAGCTATTTTATAAGACACAAAGTGGAAGATATTTAGCATATTGGCCTAAAGGGTATAAAGGCAAGAGAGCTACCCTTCAAAGTAGAAATGCTTTAATAGGAGAGTTTACTGAAAAATGGGTTGAAAATCTTTTGCAACCCTTAGCCGAAAACCTAGGAATTTTTGTGAAAAGGCAAGTAATTTGTGAGGAATTAAGTTTAGATAAAAGATCTCCAGCAGATATAGCGTTAGTTAGGGTTAATAGAAATAGAGTTAAACCAGAGGAAATCCTATTAATAATAGAGGTTAAAATGTCTATAGTTTGGAATTGGGAGTATATCCCTAAAAATAATGAACTTAAATGCATAGGAGATTATACAACTCACGAAGGAAATCCTAGCCTTCTTCGTTCTGATACTATGCTAAAAGCTATAGGCAAAAGTTTAAATATCAGAATATCTGATGTTAGAGCTTCCAAAATACCAATTGTTGTCATTGGAAATACACCCATTTCGAAAAACTACTACAAAAAGGTTGATATACTTAGAAAAATTGGAATCATTCAAAGATTTTTTTCGGTTAACCCTAAATTTGGTATAAAAAATACTCCTGGAAAAGGTTTTATAAAAATAGAAGATGAAGAGGAGTTATATACAGGTTTAGAAAATTTAATAAATTCAGAAAAGGTGTTTTTTGGAGCTATGCTTTCAGAGGAAGAACTTGGAAAAATTATTGAAAAAGCTAATCATGGAAAATCTTTTCATGAAAAAGCTAAAATCTTTCTTAAATTATTAAGAAATGGAGAAGGATGAAAATGAAGAAAACGCAGACTAGTAGCTTTGGAGTTTTAGGAAGAATTAACCATGATTCAAGCAAATTTTATTCCAGAAAACTTTATAATGAATTTAAAATACAAGAGGAAGATAAGTATATAGAAAATCCTATTCCTGAAGAATACCTTAATAAGATCTTTCTCAAAAGCAGTGAAAATATGGAAGAGTTACCTGATAATAGCATTCATTTAATGGTTACTTCTCCTCCATATAATGTAGGCAAGGAATATGATAAAGATTTAACTTTTGAAGATTATAGAAATTTTCTAAAAAACGTTTGGAGGGAAGTATATAGGGTTTTGGTTCCTGGAGGAAGGGTTTGTATAAATGTAGCAAACTTAGGAAGAAAACCTTATATACCTTTACACGCTTTTATTATTCAAGATATGTTGGAAATAGGATTTATAATGCGAGGTGAGATTATCTGGAATAAAGGAGCAAGTGCAGGAGCTTCTACTGCTTGGGGAACCTGGAAATCACCTAAAAATCCTACCTTGAGAGATATTCATGAATATATTTTAGTATTTTCCAAGGGAACTTTAAAAAGAGAAAATCCTAAAAACAGAAAAAGCACTATATCTCGTGAAGAATTTTTAGAATTTACAAAAAGTATATGGGCATTTCCTGCTGTATCAGCAAAGAAAATAGGACATCCAGCCCCTTTTCCAGAAGAATTACCGTATAGATGTATACAACTCTACACTTTTGAAGGAGAAATTGTTTTAGATCCTTTCATGGGAAGTGGACAAACTGCTTTAGCAGCTGTTAAATCGAATCGCTTTTTTATAGGTTATGAGGTAGTAGAAGAATATGTAACATTAGCATATAGGCGGTTGGAAAGCTTAGGTAAAAATTTTCCTTTTCTAAATGAAAAATAAAAATTATAATTTTAGAAATTTTCCCATTTCTATTTACTTTAAAAGTTTCTTTCAGTTTCTTTAAGGAGTTTTTCAGATAGAAAAGCTTCTCAAAAAAATTTAGTAAAAGATGCAAGACTTTAGGGGAATTTATACTCTTCTAGGAAATTTCTTATAAGTGAATAAAACATTATGGACTATCCAAACTTTTCACTTTTTATTAGGAAGGTAAGGAGGTAAGAAAGTGTTGGTTAAAAAAACATCAAAAAACCAGATAACCCTACCCAAGGAGGTTTTAAAGCAGATACCGGAAACAGATTATTTTGAGGTTAAAGTAGAAGACGGGAAAATTGTTCTAATTCCCGCAAGAGTTATTCCCGCAAAAATCTCCATAGAAAGTATTAGGGAAAAGATAAAAAAGAGAGGCTTAACCAAAAAGGTTATTGACGAGGCTATAAAATGGGCGAGGGAAAAAGATTAAGGGTAGTTTTAGATACCAACATTTTGATTTCCATTCTCTTATTCGGTGGACGGTTAGAAAGCATAAGGAAGGCGTGGAAAGAGGGAAAAATTCAGTTAATTTTCTGTCCTAAAACACTTGAAGAGTTAATTAAAGTTCTCCACTATCCCAAATTTGGTTTAACGGAGGAAGAAATAACTTATTTGGTTGAGGTTGAAATTTTACCTTATGCAGTTTTGATAGAAAATACTACCTCTTTAGACCCATCTTTAATAAGAGATAAGGACGACCTCAAATTTTTGGAATGCGCCTTAAGCGGAAAGGCTGATTATTTGGTAAGCGGAGATAAAGATGTTTGGAAAGTTAAAGAATTCCAAACTATAAAGGTGCTGAGCGCTAAAGAGTTCCTAGAAGTTCTTGAAAAACTTTAGTTTCCCTTTAAGGGTGTTTCGTATTTCCAAAAAACCGCATTAAGGAATATCTAAATTTGTCGTTTCCTTAATTGGGATTAGCCGAAATCAAATTCCTTTTTGTAAGGAGTTTATTAATCCTTTTGCGGGACGGATAAAGATATTAACCCCTAGAAGTGAGTTCGGTAATTATTCCCTATAAAAGGAGAAAATTCCAATCCCTCCACCGAGTGAGCGCAATCCAACCCCTGCCACACCTCCTAATGAAATAATGAATAAGTTAATGCTCCTACAGCCGACCGATTACGGGAAACTCCAAGAGGAGATAAAAAAGCTCAAAGAGGAGAAGAATGCCGTTATATTGGCGCACTACTATCAGCGTCCGGAGGTGCAGGATATAGCCGATTTTGTGGGGGATAGCCTCGACCTGGCGAGGAAGGCTACCCAAGTCGACGCCGATATTATCCTCTTTTGCGGTGTCCACTTTATGGGGGAGACGGCAAAAATCCTAAATCCGGAGAAAAAAGTCCTCCTCCCCGAACCGAAAGCCGGGTGCGTCATGGCGGATATGGCTACAAAGGAGGCGGTATTAAGGCTTAAGGAGAAATACCCCAACGCTTGGGTGGTCTCCTACGTGAATACCACCGCGGAGGTGAAAACGGTCAGCGATGTATGTTGCACCTCCGCAAATGCGGTTAAGATAATCGAAAAAGTTCCTGCGGAGGAGATTATTTTCGTTCCCGATAAGGGTCTCGCCTACCACGTATCCAAACGGGTGAAGGATAAAAAAATAATTCCCTTCGAGGGGTTTTGTCCCGACCACTACCTCTTTACGGTCGATATGTTGGAAACCCTTAAGGGGAAATATCCCGATGCCCCCGTGGGGGTTCACCCCGAGACGCTCCCCGAGGTGCAGGATAGGGCGGATTTCGTAGGTTCAACCTCACAACTTTTGAGGTGGGCTACCTCCGAGGACCTAAAGGCGGACAGGGTTATAGTAATCACCGAAATAGGTCTCAAATACACCCTCCAAAAGAGGAGACCCGACAGGGAGTATATCTTTCCCACTCCCGACGAAGGTGTGGGATACCTTTTCTGTTCCCAAATGAAGAGTATCACCCTCGGAAAGGTTTACGAAACCCTCAAAGGGGAGAAAAACGAAATTACCCTACCCGAGGAGGTAATGGAAAAGGCTTACATCCCCATTAGGAGAATGCTCGACTGGAGTTCGTGAAAAACTCCCGCGCGGAGCGCGGGCTATATCAATCCCTATTGCAGAGAAATAGTTTTCGGAGCAACACGGTGGCGTAGCTTCCCGGAGGCAGGA
>JALVTI010000107.1 GCA_027035985.1 Aquificales bacterium
ATGGGGACAATTCGTGAGTTTCCAATTATGGAACTCTTTATGTGGGCGGCGGAGTTTCCCTCGGCGTGGCGGTAATTGGGGTCATCCCACTCGATTAGTTGCGATAGTTTGTAGGCGATATCCCTCACCACATCGGGGTCGGCTCCCTCGTTGATGAAAACCGCCGCAGTGGTGTGGGGAACATAAATAACGCAAATTCCCTCCTTTATCCCGCTTTCGCGGACAAACTTTCTTATGGGGGAAGTAATGCTTATAAATTCAGTTTGGGAGGAAGTGGAAACGTAAAAAACCTTTGTCGGCATAGTTTTATAAAACTACCACCTTTAGGGAATATCGAAAAATCCCGAGACCGGAATGGTTACTATCCTCCATTTGTAGTGAACCCATTCGGAGGAAGATGGATGTTTTAAACACACATAATGGATTGTTCCATCGGCGTCCACCAATTGGTCTGCCAAAATATACCCATTTCCACATTTATTGTCACAATCGTTTGCCGATATTTTGCAAAAGTTGTAATCCGCTTGGGGAGTATAGGAAGCCTGTATTAAAAAGTAAATTTTTGCTATTTTTAGTTGCTGTCTTAAGTCTTGGTTTGTAGTTATATAGCTGTTCGGAATTTCGTTAACCCAGGTATCAACTTTTCCATCTCCATCGGTATCCAAACCGAACCATATAGTCCAATCGGCTATGCAATCGGCTACCGGTTTGGCATTCTCAAAACCACCATAGGAACTTGTAGTTCTTCTATAAAGAATATAGGTTCCATTAAGGCAGTGAGTTATGGGGGCATAGGGAGAGGTAGTTTTTAAATACCAAACTATACCGGTGCAATTTTGGTCGCTACAACAGGCGGGATTGGAAGAATAATTATCACATGCCGAATTGGTATCTATCGGATAACCCACAAGAGGTGTGGGTGCAGTTCCATTACAACATATACCGGTTCCGTTATACAAACGTTTGGGGGTTAACCAAACACATTTAATAGAATTCCTATAAATTCCACATACATCGCAAGGGGTTTCTTGATAAACAACGCTTGTGCCGTTCCAAAGAACAAAACCGAAACCGAAATCGGGGTCGTAGGAGGAACACCCGGTATCGGCAATATTGGTGGTTTCCTTTAAAAGTAACGCCTTTCCACCCTCCGCCCCTATATCATTCGCCACACGGCACGCGTCGTTTGTAGAACTCTCCGAGCCGTTGCAGAAAGAAAGTACCAGGGAGGGTTCTGTAGCTGCTATACCGTAGCCTGCATGTTTTAAGTCAAAAATAAGCCAGTCGGTATTTAACTCTATGGAAGTCGTTTGTTTAGCCTCACCTGCTGTTGATGCAATAGGTTGCAAGACCTTTACGATAACCCAAAATACAGCACTACCGATAATTAAAAAAAGAACCAAGGTTATTAAGAGTTCAACAAGGGTAAAGGCTTTTTTAGAAGAAGGCATAAAAAATTATGCTACCCAATCACTCGTAACCCTTTTCTTTCATAACCTCTGCGAGGTATTTCCTGTATATAAAATTCCAGTCGTCGCTTCCTATAAGTATGTCCCTCTTTTCCGCCTCCTCCTCGGCGCGCCTTTGGGCTTCCCTCTCTATCGCTTTCTGCTCCCCAACCGCGTCGCGGAGGATATGGGCTATCTTCTTCCTTATGTTGTAAGGTTCGTCGTATATCTCTATCTCGTCGTCTTCCATAATCCAATCCATAATCCGTTTTGCTATTTGATTCATCCTTTCAAAGGGATTTAGATTTATATTCCTCTCCTCCGCGAGTTTCCTTTTTATCAAAGAAACCGCACGGGCGCTGTCAAGACCGGTCTCCTCCAAAAGGTGTAGGTTTTCCTTCAAAACCTTTTTGGCGTCCTCTATAAGTTGAAGTTCCTCCCTTTGGGCTTCCTCTATTATCGATTTCACCTTCAGGACAAACTTATCCCTATCTACCTCTACTATGTTGGGCTCTATTAACTCCTCCACTAAGCGGTTTATAGATTTTTCCAAAATCTTTGAGTGAATTTTCATCTTCCAAAAACTCCGTTAGGAATTATTTTCTAACTACCAACGCCATTAGGGTTTCGTATATTTCCCTTTCCTTTTCAATTTCCTTTAGCTCCTCCATGCTCTTGGCGGCGGCGAGTTTCTTAACAATTTCCTCGTATTTTTTCTTAACCTCACCGGGGTCTATTTCTCCTATAGGGGTAGCCTCCTCGGCGAGGATATTCACCTTTTTGGGGGTTACCTCTACGAAACCTTCGGTAACGAAGAAACCTTCCTCTTTTTTGCCGTTAAAGTAAACCAAACCCGGTTTCAGGGAGGACATCAGAGGCATGTGGTTTTCGAGAACACCCACCTCACCCTCTTCGGTGGGAATGTTTACGAGCTCAACCTCTCCGGAATATGCGTATCCCTTGGGGGTAACAATCTCAACCTTTATCATAAGGAGAACAATTATAAACTCCTCCAAATGGGGTTGTTCGAGAGGTTCAAACACTTCGGGGAGGGACTTTTCGAAACCCTTAGGTGGGAAAACGGAGAGTTCCAAACCCCCTTGAGGTATCACTACGAACGGCTGTCCCGAGGTGCGGAGTTCTTTAAAATACCCTATCCCCCCTATGGGGAATTTGAGGAATTTATCCTCCGCGCGGTGGAGGGAAAAAGGGGAACGCTCTACGTGAAGGTTTTACTCCTCTCCTTGGGGGAAGGTTATTTCGGTGGAAAGGCTAAGGGCTACCGCCTCGAAGCTGTCGTAAAACCCTATAACCCCCCGAAGGGGGAATTGGTTTTGACAATCTCCTCCTTTAGGAGGCACTCGGCAAACCCCCTGTGGCGCTTCAAAACCACCAACTTCCTATTTAATATTTCGGTAAAGAGGGAAGCCGCTTCGCGGGGTTATTACGACGCACTCATTCTCAACGAAAGGGGGCGTATAACCGAAACCTCTTCGGCGAATTTCTACTGCCAAAAAGGGGGAATTCTCCTAACCCCACCGGTGAAGGACGGACTTTTACCCGGTATCCTCCGAAGGGTTCTTATCGAAGAGGGAAAAGCCGTCGAGAGGTCTCTAACGCTCGAAGACCTAAAGGAGTGCGAGAGGTTTTTTATTTCAAACTCCCTTTTGGGGTTAAGGGAGGTAAAGGTCGCCCTCTCGGAGGAGCCCTTTAAAGCGGAAAAACCCTAAGGGGTAAAATAGGAGAAAATCTGCGCCTTAGGTGGCAAACGAAAATTGTCAACATACGGAGGTTCTTTGAATGGTGAAGGAGAAAAAGATAAAAAAACTGCTAATAGCCAACCGCGGTGAGGTGGCGACGAGGATAATAAGGGCTTGCAAAGAACTCGGTATAGAGACGGTGGCTATTTATTCGGAGGCGGACGCCAACTCCCTCCACGTTAAGAAGGCGGACGAGGCTTACCTGATACCGGGAGACCCGATAAGGGCATATTTGGACTATCACAAAATTGTCGATATAGCGAAGATAGCACGGGCGGACGCCATACACCCCGGCTACGGCTTTTTGGCAGAAAACGCAGACTTTGCCGAATATGTCATAAAGCAAGGGCTCATATTCGTGGGTCCCAAGCCGGAGCATATCCGCCTCTTCGGGGACAAGGTTCAGGCTAAGAGGGCTATGGAGGAAGCCGGTCTGCCGGTCGTTCCCGGTGTGGCGGAGCCCATTCACGATGTGGATACCGCCCGCCAAATAGCAAAGGAGATAGGTTATCCGGTAATACTCAAAGCCGCCTACGGCGGAGGCGGTAGGGGTGTAAGAGTTTGCTGGAACGAAAAGGAATTGGTAGAGCAGTTCCCCCAAGCCTACAAGGAGGCGGAAACCTTCTTCGGTAAGGGAGACCTCTTTATCGAGAAGTTCATCGAAGACCCCAAACACATAGAGGTTCAGATAGTCGCCGACAAATACGGGAACGTCATACACCTCGGCGAGAGGGATTGCTCCATACAGAGGAGACACCAAAAAATCGTGGAGGTCGCGCCCTCTCCCAATCTACCCCACGATGTGAGACAGAAGCTCCTCGGTCTTTCGGTCAAGGCTATTCAGAAAATCGGCTACGAAAACGTGGGAACTATCGAATATCTGGTTGACAAGCACGGGAACTTTTACTTCATCGAGATGAACACCCGCCTGCAGGTCGAGCATACCATTACCGAGGAGATTACCGGTGTCGATATAGTCGAGTTGATGATAGAGATAGCGAAGGGGAAACCTTTGCCCTTCCTTCAGCACGAAATACTCTTCCGCGGATACGCGATAGAGTTCCGTATCAACGCCGAAGACCCCAAGAGGAATTTCGTACCTTCGCCCGGTAAGATAACTTCCTACTACTCCCCCGGGGGTCCCGGCGTCCGTATAGACGGCGCCGTTTACAAAGGCTACATCATCCCCCCTTATTACGACTCGATGGTCGCCAAGCTCATAGTCCGCGGTAGGACTTGGGACAAGGCGGTTCGCAGGGCAAAAAGGGCGCTCGACGAGTTTATAGTCAGGGGTGTCCCGACAAATATCCTCCTACACAAGGCGATAGTTCAAGACCTCGACTTCAGGGCGGGCAAGTTCACCACCAAATACCTCGAGCAGAAGCTCCCCACCTTCAAGCTGGAGGAGGAAAAACCGCTCGAGGACAAGGTGCTCGCAATTGCCGCCGCGATTGCCGCCTTCCACGGTATCGGTCGCTAATTTCCCCCTTCCGCACAATTTTTAAGCCGATGGTCGTTCCCAAAAAGCGGTTCGGACAGCACTTCCTAAAGTCCAAGGGGGTGGTCGAAAGGATAGCCGACGCCCTGGAGATAACCCCCGAAGACACAGTTATAGAGATAGGTCCCGGAACCGGTGTTTTGACCGAAGAGCTCCTAAAGAGGGAACCGAAAAAACTTATTGCCCTCGAATTGGATAGGGAATTAATCCCCTTCTTGGAGGAGAAATTCAAAGGTTATCCCCAATTAGAGGTGGTAAACACCGACGCCTCCAAGGTGGACTTCTGTAAATTTGGAAAAAACCTAAAGCTGGTCGGAAATTTACCCTACAACGTCGGGTCTCTGATAGTTTTGAATACCGTCCTCTCAAAGGATTGCGTCGATAGGGTGGTCTACATGCTCCAAAAGGAGGTCGCCGAGAGGCTGACCCTGCGGCATAGAAAACCCTCCTGGCTGGGGATTTTCCTAAACACCTTTTTCGACACCGAGTATCTCATGAGCGTTCCGCCCCGCTTCTTCGACCCGCCTCCGAAGGTGGTTTCCGCCGTTATAAGAATGACCCCCAAAGGGGACGCCCCCGACTACGACCTAAGCGACTACAAGAGGTTTTTGGAAAAACTCTTTTCCGATAGGAGGAAGATGCTCCGCAAGAAACTCCCCCAAGAGGTTTTGGAGAGGGCAAACGTCGACCCCACCAAGAGGGTTGAGGAACTAAATTTGGAGGACTTTAAGAGGTTATACGAGGCTTGGAAGAGCTCCATTTAAAGGTTTACCTTTTCCGCAATCCACTCCTATTGTGCCGTTTTTTTCTTGCAACCCTTTAAAGGTTGCGTGCTATTAATCCAAACTTAGGTATGGGAAGGTTGTTATAAAACCGCCACCGGTTTTGTAAGTTTTTAAGGAATTTCCATAAAATGATTTACGGAATTTGTTAACCAATAAAGATTTGGAAAACGGCGTTTCCCTTTTCGGGTTTCGTTTAAACTCTATCCACTAAAAGTGAGGGTAAAAGAGGCTTTAAACCTCTGCGAGGAGAGACTTAAAGACTGCGGTATAGAGACCTGCAAAAGCGACTGCATATTTTACATAGCCCACCTTTTGGGAATCCACCCCTCCTTGCTTCCCTTGGAGGAGGAAAAACCCTTCGACCTTTTGGGGGAACTGGAGGAGTTTGTAAAAAAACGCTGCGAGGAGCGCATTCCCGTTCAACACCTCATAGGGGAGTGGGATTGTCTCGGGAGGACTTTTAAGGTCTTTCCCCGCGTTCTGGCGCCCCGCGGAGCTACCGAGCTTCTGGTCGAAACCGTTATAGACCTAATAGGTGAGAGGTTTGGAGACGAGCCCCTTCGGGGGTTGGAGGTCGGGACGGGAACCGGGTGCATATCGGTAAATCTCCTGTTGGAATTTCCCAACCTCGAGATGGTTGGGGTGGAGATAGACCCCGTCGCGGTGGAAAACACCCTCGAAAACGCCCTCCTCCACGGGGTAGCCGACAGGCTGAAAGTCCTCCAAGGGGATATTTTCAATCTCTGCCCCCAAATGGTGGAAAAAGGGGAAAAGTTCCACTTTCTGGTATCAAATCCGCCCTATATCGCCGAGAGGGATAGGGAAAAGCTCCCACCGGAGGTGAAATACGAAAATCCGGTCGCTCTCTACGGTGGGGAATTCGGAACGAAATTCCACGAATACTTTGCGTGGAACTGTAAAAAAATCCTCCACCCGGAGGGGTTTATCGCCCTGGAATTTGAACCCTTTCAGAGGGAGAGACTGGAGGAGGTCTTCACCTGCGAGGGGTGGAAAATAGAATTTTGGGAAGATTTTGCAGGAAATCCAAGAATTTTGATTGCATTTCCTTAATTGGTAAAATTTATTGGCGGGAATGCCCTTTTTAATTTATTACGACGATTTAAATAGAAATGCGTTTTTCAAACTCCTACAGGATAGAGGCTTCCGATTAAAACCTTTAGGTGGAGGAGTCTATATCTTAGACCTACCGGAGGGCGATAGTAAGGAGAACATAATCGACCAATTGGCGGAATTGGATAAACATTTCCTCAAACATTTGAAATTGAGCTTTATACCGAGTGAGGATTATATAAAAACTCAAACCAACCTAATAAGGGCTTTAATAAACCTAAAACCATTCGACAAGATTATCGAAGAATTTACCGTCTTCCAGAGGAAAGAAATTCTGGATAGCCTATACGCGGTATTTCAACCCATAGTAGACCTCCGACACTTTGAGGTTTTCGCATTCGAAGCCCTCTGTAGGGGAAAATTGCCGATTTATTACCTAATGAAGT
>JALVTI010000108.1 GCA_027035985.1 Aquificales bacterium
AAATTCAATTAATTTTCTGTCCCGAAACACTTGAAGAGTTAATTAAAGTTCTTCACTATCCCAAATTTGGTTTAACGGAGGAAGAAATAACCTATTTGGTTGAGGTTGAAATTTTACCTTATGCAGTCTTGATAGAAAATACTACCTCTTTAGACCCATCTCTAATAAGAGATAAGGCTGACTTCAAATTTTTGGAATGCGCCTTAGGCGGAAAGGCTGATTATTTGGTAAGAGGAGATAAAGATGTTTTGGAAGTTAAAAAATTCCAAACCATAAAGGTGTTAAACACTAAAGGATTCCTAGAAGTTCTTGAAAAACTTTAGTTTCCCTTTAGGAATGTTTCGCATTTCCGAAAAACCATATTAAGGAATATCTAAATCTGTTCCCTTAGTAGGGATAAATAAAATCCTTCACGGAACGGATAAAGATATTAACCACTAGAAGTGAATTCTGTAATTATTTCCTATAAAGGGAGAAAAGTCCAATCCCTCCACCGGGTGAGAGCAATCTAACCTTTGCCGTTCCTCTAAATGGAATAATGAATAACTAATGCTCCTACAGCCGACCGATTACGGGAAACTCCAAGAGGAGATAAAAAAGCTCAAAGAGGAGAAGAATGCCGTTATATTGGCGCACTACTACCAGCGTCCAGAGGTGCAGGATATTGCCGATTTTGTGGGAGACAGTCTCGACCTGGCGAGGAAGGCTACCCAAGTCGACGCCGATATTATCCTCTTTTGCGGTGTCCACTTTATGGGGGAGACGGCAAAAATCCTAAATCCGGAGAAGAAAGTTATCCTCCCCGAACCGAAAGCCGGTTGCGCCATGGCGGATATGGCTACGAAGGAGGCGGTATTAAGGCTTAAGGAGAAATACCCCAACGCTTGGGTTGTTTCCTACGTGAATACCACCGCCGAGGTGAAAACGGTTAGCGATGTATGTTGCACCTCCGCAAATGCGGTTAGGATAATTGAAAAAGTCCCGGCAGAGGAGATTATTTTCGTTCCCGACAAGGGTCTCGCTTATCACGTATCCAAACGGGTAAGGGATAAAAAAATAATTCCCTTCGAGGGATTTTGTCCCGACCACTACCTCTTTACGGTCGATATGTTGGAAACCCTTAAGGGGAAATACCCCGATGCCCCCGTAGGGGTTCACCCCGAAACGCCCCCCAAAGTGCAGGATAGGGCGGATTTCGTAGGTTCGACCTCCCAACTTTTGAGGTGGGCTACCTCCGACGACCTAAAGGCGGACAGGGTTATAGTAATCACCGAAATAGGTCTCAAATATACCCTTCAAAAGAAAAGACCCGACAGGGAGTATATCTTTCCCACTCCCGACGAAGGTGTGGGATACCTCCTCTGCTCCCAAATGAAGAGTATCACCCTCGAAAAGGTTTACGAAACCCTCAAAGGGGAGAAAAACGAAATTACCCTACCCGCAGAGGTTATGGAAAAGGCTTATACCCCCATTAGGAGAATGCTCGACTGGAGTTCGTGAAAAACTCCCGCGCGGAGCGCGGGCTATATCAATCCCTATTGCAGAGAAATAGTTTTCGGAGCAACACGGTGGCGTAGCTTCCCGGAGGCAGGA
>JALVTI010000109.1 GCA_027035985.1 Aquificales bacterium
TAAACATTCTTAGAGTGGGAGCAAAGCTCCTAAAACTTAGTTTCTACAACAGCTTAAAAGTTTTGTTTGTAAAGCTGTGCAATCCGAGAAGGTTTAAGCTAATGGAGTTTTTCTATAAGGTATCCCCTGAGTCCCTAACAATAAGGATAGGGGGTAGTAGGCAAGGTTTAAACCTTGCAGGGGTGGACGGAGAAAGGGTTTTTGCTATCAATTGAAACATTTCTTCAAGTTTTTGCCCTTTCTCCGTTCCTAAATGGCTGACAAAAAAAGAGAAAATGAATTTTTGGTAAGAATGGCAAGGGAATTGAAAGTTAAAGAACCAAATGTGTTGATAGAGGCGAAGCAAAAATTTACGAAAGAAGAGGCTTTGCTTTGGCTTTGGAGTATAGCAAAGGCTAAATTCTTTTCCGATGTAGATGGTAGGAAACTATGCGAAAAAGAAGTGGAGGAAAGAAAGGAGAAAAAGGAGACCATTTACGCCTATACGGTTATCAACTTAGAAGAGTTAAAAAATAGATTTCCCGAAGTGATAACTTCCCGAAAATTGGCTTATTACCGAAAAATTCTCAAAGGGATGGAAGAAAAGATAGCGTTTGAGGTAAATTTAGAACGATATTTGCAAGTTTTAGAGGAAACGGGTTTTGAATATCTAAAGGAAAAGTTAAGAATTCCTAAAAACGCTAAATATCATTCTATTGCGACAATTATGTCGGTTTCCTTAATGGACGAGGGAAATACTTTGCAAATAGTTTTTACTCCTTATGTAGTTCCGCTATTGCTTGTTTTAAAAAAATGGTTTACTTTGCATAATTTGGACGAAATATTTGTTTTAAATAGCAGATATTCGATAATTCTTTACAGACTCTGCAAGGAAAAAAATGCGTTTGGGGAAACTTTTACAATCTCAACCGAAGAATTAAAAGGAATTTTTAATACGGAAAAAATTGCAACAGGAGATTTTATACGAAGAGTTTTAAAACCAGCGGTAGAAGAGTTAAACGAAAAAACCTCTCTAAAAGTTTCCTATAAACCTATTAGAAGAGGGAGAGGCGGAAAAATCGTTGCTTTTGAGTTTAAGATTAGAGAAATTCCTAAATTACCAGAAATTAAGGATATAATCGACCTCGAAAAACTTAGGGATATTCTGTCTCTAATTGAAATAGACGGGGAAAACGAAAACGAATTATCGAAATTTCAAGACTTGGGTATCGAAATAGAGCAAAAAGAAGAAGAAAATACGGAGGAGTTTAAAATTGAAAAAAGGGCTTATAGGCTTTTAAGTCTTAAGAGGTTAAATCCCGCCGTAGCTATTTGGTATTTACTGCATTTTCCCAAGGAAAAACATAAAGAAATTTGGTTGGAATTAACCAAAATCGATTTGAGCAAAGAAATAAAATACCCCGAAAAGTTTTTAGAGAAACAAATAGAAAATAGGGATAAGGGTTGGGATTTTCTCCTAAAAGAGCAAACACAAAAGCTAATAGTCGATAGTTTAAAAGAATTAGTTAAACCTTATATCGAATACCTTAGGGATAGGCAAAGAAGAAGGGAGATAGAAAGTGTAACAAAGGAAATAAAGGAAATAGGTTTAAATCTATCCACCGATGAAAAGCTTAAGGTTAAGAAAAAGATTGAAGAAGAATTTAATTGGAATGGTAGGGTTACTGATTTAGTTAAAAAACTCTACATAAAAAAGGATTTGGAGGGATTGAAGAGGATTTTAGAGATTTTTCAAAGTATTTATGTCGATAATTTGTTTGAAGATTTCGGATTTTGAAAGGCGGTAGGAACGGAGAAAGGGCAAAATTTCGAGAAAAAGCGGAATAGCTCTATCTATATCGCTTAGAAAAAGGAAACGGGAATATTTAGAGGAATTATTAAGTTCTGGAGCTCAGATAAGGCAGGTAGAGATAGTTTTCTAAAAGGTTTCTAAAGTGGGCTAAATCCAAAAGGAGCTTTCTAACTTTTTGTTTTCTCTCTTTGCCAACTATTCTTATGGAAAGAACTCGTTTAACCAAGGGCATTTTTAACTTTTACTTATTTATTTTACTTCTAAAATTCCTTTAGTTTATGCGGAAATTAATTATATCATCAATTGAAACAAAGTTTTAAATTTTTCGCAATTTTGCATACTATATCCGCTCCCAATACCTCTTCGGGAACATACTTGAGAACTTCCGAATATTCCCCCGCAAAGAGGTCTCTTATGAGTAGCTCTTTCATAGTCGGGTCTAAGTCCAATTTGGCTATTTCTCCTATTGTGCGGTAAGACCATTTTCAACTTCCCCCTCATCTTTCCTCCCTCCTTTGGTTTGTTTTAGAGGTAATGAGGCAAGTTAAAACCCAAAAATTTCAAGAACCTTTAAAGGGAGCCTCACTTTTTCCGCCTCATTTTTGCCCTCCTATTATTAATTAACGAAAAAGGAGGGTGGTTTCTGACTTAAAGCCTCCTTAAATGTGTTAGTAGCAACCTCCCCTAATCTCTCCACTAACACTACCTTGCCAATCACAAATGTCAAGCATGAATGTCAAGTTTCGGAACTGTTTAATTTTCAGATGTTTTAGGTATCCATTTAGGGGAGTGTTTAAAGGTAGTGGGTCTTTTCTCCTTTCTCCCTAAATTATCTCTCTAAATTCGGAGAGAAAGCTAATCTGTTTTTTTCCTCCTCCTCCTCAAGCCTTTTTCGCCTTTTAAAAATTTTAAAAATTTTTAGAAGAGGAGGAAGATTTTTTAAATATCTTTTTTCTCTATTTTTTTATATTTATTTTTTTATAGGAACTTGACATTCGCTAATCAAGGTCTGATGCGGTTTTCAGATGTCAAGTTTAAAAGGTAAGGCCAAATTTCCCACGGGGTAAGGCCAAATTTCCCACAAGGTATAGCCAAAATTCCCACGGGGTGAGGCCTTTTTTCCCACGGTGAGGCCAAAATTCCCACGAGGTAAGGCCAAAAATCCCACAAGGTAAGGCCTTTTTCCCCACATTTTTGGGGATAGATAAGGCCTTTTTTCCCACAGGTAAGGCTAAAGGCTTAACATTGAGCCTTAAGCCGTATCTCTTATACTAAGAAGTAGATGGGGGAAAAAGGTCTAAAGCTGATAGTGAGGAAGGCGAACGATTTGGTAGAGGCGAAGAGCAGTTTGACGGTGGCTGAAAGGAAGGCGATGGCTGTTGCGATAGCGTTTATAAAGGGATTGGACGGCTCCCAAGCGGTGGCGGAAATAGAGTTTGAAACCCTAAAGAAGGTATTGGAAAAAGATGGGGAGATAAAGGTAGATAGGGATTTTCGAAAGGAGCTAAGAAAGGTTTTGCATAGGTTAAAGAGCAAAAAGGAGCTGGCACTTATAGAAATCCCTAAGAAGAATTTAGTCGTTTGGTTAAGGGAAAACGGCAAAGAGGAATGGATAGAGCGGTTGGGTTTAGCGGAAAGCGAAAAAGGCTATGTCATTTGCGGGGTCATAGACGACATATCCGTATCTCCCGATAAGGGAAAAATAGAAATCCGCTTTAACCGGTTTATAACTCCTCTGGTTTTGGAGCTAAAGAGGAGATATACCACCTACGAGCTTAAATACATAATGCTCTTAGACCGCAAGCATTCGACCGCCCTTTACGAGTTGTTTAAGAAGAACGAAAAACTCGGAAAGTTCAAAATAGAGTTTTCCCGCCTAAGGGAGATTTTGGGAGTAGCGGATAAGCCTACCTATAAGGTTTGGAATGATTTTTGGAAGAAAATCCTAAAGCCTTCCATAGAGGAGATAAACGAAAAGACCGATATAGAGGTGAAAGTGGAGACCCAAAAGGGAGCCTACGGGAGGGTTGAAGCCCTCGTTTTCACCATTAAGAATAAGCGGAAACACCACTCCTCCATCTTGGAAGTCGTTAAACAGCTCGCCGAGGATAAAGCCTTAGAGGTATCTCCCAAAGAGTTAGCCGAAGTCCTTTTATCCCTTGAGAGGCTTAATCCCGCAACGGCTCTATGGTTTATGCTCCATTATCCGGAGGGAGAACCGAGACTTTACGCTTGGGAGCATATTAAAATGACGGAGCAAAATGCAAAGATAAAGTATCCCGACAGATACCTCGAAAGTCTGATAAGGGATAAAGACGAAAGTCTCGATTGGCTCTTAGACCAAAGGACTAAGGATACTATCAAAGAGGAACTTAAAAAATTGGTTGAAAAGGGAGAGAAAGGGGAAAAGCCCCAAACCGACCGGGAGATGGAAAAACTCCTTAACAGGCTCGAAGAGATTAAACCCCTTGTTCGCCTCTACTACGACCAAATAGCGCAGTATTTCGGAACCGACAACTTAAGGGAGTTTTTAAACGACCTAATCGAAAAGGGAGACAAAGAAAGGCTTGAGGAGTTTATCGCTTTTGTCGAAACCTTGGAAAAAGCTCCGTCCTTAAATTAAAACCAAAGGGAGGTTTAAAAATGAAGTTCAAAGGCGTTGACCTAACCCCCCTGATGGGTATCGGTGGCTGGGCTATCGATGTGATTGAAAAAGCTATTCCCGATAGGGTTGCTTATACTTTAGTGGAAAACTACAAGGCTTGGTTTTTGTGGGATTTTTATCCTACGGCGTTTTTGGGGCCTCACATAATCGTTATAAATCTCTTTCCCGAAGAGAGGTTAAACCCCGAATTGGCACAAGAGGTCATTATTCGTCCGTGGGTAGAGGCAAGGTTCGAAAGGTTTGTTCTATCTATGATTTGGTGGTTCAGGCTTTGGGAAACCTTAGAGGCGAAGAATTTAGAGGAGCTGGTGCGGGGTATTGTGGAGGATTACCGGGTAGAAAAGCAAATGGAAATAAAAATTCCTCTGCTATGGCACTATCAGGGAGAAAGTTTGGATAAAGGTCTATATACCTTCTTTACCTATGAAACGGCAGAGGGAGAACCGCTAAAACCCGTCCGGTTAGACAAGGTTTTGATGGCTATGGGAGAACCCCTAAAGGAAGCTCCTCCCGAAATTAAAAAGGAAAAATGGGATTGGAAAACCTTTGTTTTGATAGGAGAAAAAGGTAAGGAAACCGACGGTCATAGAACCTTGCCTATGCCGGCATTTATAGGGAATGTGCTTAGCGTTGACGAAGCTCCGAGGGTAAGGGAAATACTTTTGGGAGACATTGCGACTTTAACCGAAGAAAATCCGCAATACCTAAAGGGTGTGGAGCTACTGCTAATGGGAACCAAATGGCACGGAAGATTATTGGAACTAAAAGAGGAGATAGGAATGGTAAAAGTTTAGGATTAATAAAACGGAAAATATTGGGTTTTGGTTTTAGGTCGCCTTTGCAGTCCTTGAATGGCTCCTCCGACGGCACCTTTAAGTCCTCCCATTAGCATATCTTTCGTAGAGGCTCCTCTATTCGGTTGCTCTTTAATCAAAGGCTCATAATCTCTTTGATGCACCCAAGATTGGAAACCGCTATCTAAGAATTCGACGAGAGCGTGGGAGCCTTCGGTTTTTAGAAGTCTTGCGGTTCTATGGCCTACCTTAACAAGTCTTTCGGTGTTGGTAGCGCCGACGGCGGTGGTTTCGATGGAGGAGATGGCGCTTTGACCGGCCATTTGGACGCCTTGGATAAAGCCTCTGGCGCCTCCGAAGAAGACGCTCCCGGCGGTAAGAGCCATATCTTTTAGAGCCTGAAAGGCTTGAGCGCCTTCTATGATTGACATACGGATACCCTGAATGGTGTAGCGACCTATGAAAACTATCGTTCCCGTTCCCAATACGAAGGGATAACTGCTCGGAAGAGCAGTTATAATAACCCTTTTAAAATTTTTATGAACTTATGAACTCGTGAACTTATGAACTTGTTTGATGATAAATTTCCTACCTATAAGAGATAGTATAGCTATACTACCTATAATAGGTTTCAAAGGAGAAGGCTCATTAAAAAAATCCCTCGGAGGGGTTATATTGTTTAATTGATGCCTGTCCCGAGGAGTTTCAAACATTTCATAAACGGTTTTATCTTTAAATTCCCCTCCGAGGAATTACTTTGTTAAATTCCCGTTCACTCGGGGCAGGCATCGGCGGAGGCGGAAGTCCTTCGGGGCGGAAGCCTCCGTCTCCTAAAAATCCCCCAATAGTTCTAAAAGCTCTAACCGGTTATGCCAACTTCTACTGGGAAACCTTATTGAGGTATCCCATAAGTCCCAAGGAAGTAGTAAAAATTCGCTTTAAGGGTAAAAGAACACCGAACCACTACCTCGTAGTGGATATTTGGAAAGATGGAAAACCTTACGTAAGGAGAGTATTCCAATCGGTAAGAACCGCAAGTTTGGTAATTAGCGAATACGCACGGAAAGGTTTTTCAATCCTCTATAGGGGTATCTTCTACATTCCCCAAGCGGTTTGGGAGGAGTATAAGAAACGCTACAAGGAAGTAAAAGAAAACCCTCACCTAAGTTTTGAAATATTTGACTTAGACAAACTAATAAAGTTAGGAGATGCAATAATAATCGACCTCGATAATGTATCGGAGGAAGATGTAAAACGTATCGTTAAGTATCTGCATAAGCTCGGTATTTACCCCGAAGTTTGGAGGTCGGCGTCTGGTAAGGGTTATCACCTCTATATCCACCTGATTTATAGAAAAAATAGCGGGCTAAAACCCCGTATCTATGATACGGGGATACAGCCCGCCTGCGTAAGCAGTTCTTAGCTATTGACAACTGCATATGGTTAACCATATAATTTAAACTTAGAAATGGAGCAAACTCTGTCGGAAAAGCTTGTTAAGGTTAAATCTACAAGACATGCTAAATATCAAATTGCATATCATTTTGTTTGGATACCGAAATACAGAAAACCCGTGTTAAAAGGAAAGATTAAAGAGTTTCTTGAAGCCCTTTTTAAGGAAATAGCTAAAGAATATGGCTTTGAAATTTTAGCTATGGAAATAATGCCCGAC
>JALVTI010000110.1 GCA_027035985.1 Aquificales bacterium
ACCTACGGGTTCTTGGGCTACCCCGTTTTACAGGCGGCTGACATTCTCGTCTATAAGGGCAACACCGTTCCGGTGGGTGAAGACCAGCTCCCCCACATAGAGCTAACCCGCGAAATTGCGCGCAGGTTTAACAGGCTCTATGGCGAAACCTTTCCCGAACCCCAGCCCCTCTTGACCGAAACGCCCAAGGTGGTGGGAACCGACGGCAGGAAAATGTCGAAATCTTACAACAACGCCATTTATTTTAGCGATACCGCCGAGGAGGTGGAGCAGAAGGTTAGGAGAATGGTAACCGACCCCCAAAGGGTGAGGAAAACCGACCCCGGTCGTCCGGAGGTTTGTCCCGTATTCACACTCCACAAGCTCTTTACCGACCCGCAAGAGGTGAAAATGATAGAGGAGGATTGTCGCGAAGCCCGTATCGGATGCGTTCAGTGTAAGAAGCTCCTCGCGGGGAATATAAATGCCTTCCTCGAACCTATAAGGGAGCGTAGAAATTACTACCAGTCCAATAAGGGGGAGCTTTGGGATATCTTCCGCGAAGGTTCGAAAAAGGCGAGGGAGGTTGCAAGTCAAACCCTTCAAGAGGTTAGGGAGAAGATGAACCTCCCCGAATAGGTTTCGGTTTTGTTTTTTCTCCCCCTTGTGGTATTCTGCACCTTTCCAAACTTTAAGAGGAGTGCAATTATGGAAGTGAAACCCAACACGGTCGTTAAATTTCACTACACCGTTAGGGATAAAGAAACCGGGGAGGTTTACGACAGCAGTTATCAAAGGGGTGAACCCCTCGAGGTGGTTATCGGTGCAAATCAGATAATCCCTGGTTTGGAAAAAAAGGCTTATCGGTCTCAAGAAGGGGGACGAGGCGGTTATCGAAGTTCCCGCCGTCGAAGCCTACGGGGCAAAAGACCCCGAGCTAATCCAAGCCCTACCGAGGGAGTATTTCGAGGGCATAGAGCTTAGAAAGGGTCTACCTTTGCAGATGAGAACCCCCGACGGCAGGGTTATACAGCTCACGGTGGTCGACTTCGACGACAAAACGGTGACGGTAGACCTCAACCATCCCCTAGCTGGTAGGGATTTGGTCTTTGAGGTGAAAATTGAAGATGTGAAACCCCTCGAAGGGGAAAAATCCTAAAAACTTTTTGCCAAACGGGTGTTATAAATTCTCCTATCCCCTTTCGGGGATACCCTTAATTTCTTTAACCGATGGAGTTGTTAATCGGAAAGACTTTGAACGAGCTCAGGGAGTGGGCTTTAAAGCACAACCTCGAAAGGTATAGGGCAGACCAGATATACCAATGGGTGTATAAAAAGTGGGAGGATAACCCCGAAAGGTTTACCAATATCTCCAAAGAACTCCGAAAGTGGTTGAAGGAAAACGCGAAATTCCACACTTTGGAAAAAATAGAGAGGGTTGAAGCCCCTGATAGCGTCAAATATCTCTTCAAAACCGAAGACGGTCATCTGGTGGAAACAGTCCTCATAAGGGAGAAAGACCATTGGACTCTGTGCGTATCGACCCAAATAGGATGCAATGTGGGGTGTAAGTTCTGCGCCACCGCGAGGGACGGACTAATCAGAAACCTAACGGCGGCGGAGATTGTAGACCAACTCCTGTGGGTGCAAAAGGATATAAGAGACCTCGACAAGCCGTGGAACAAAGTTAGGAACATCGTCTTTATGGGTATGGGCGAACCCCTCGCAAACTTTAACAACCTAAAGAAGGCGGTTGAAATATTTGTCGACCAAAAGGGGGTGGATATATCCAAGAGACGGCTTACGATTTCCTCGAGCGGGATACTCTACCAGCTTAGAAAGATGGCTCAAGACCCCCTTTTGAGAAACGTAAACCTCGCAATTTCGCTAAACGCACCGAATCAAAAGATTCGCGAGGAGATTATGCCTATTACAAAGACCAACCCCTTCGACGAGCTTTGGGATTTGCTCGTCAACTACCCCTTGCCCGAAGGTAGGAAAATTACGCTCGAATACGTCCTCATAAAGGATATAAACGACCAGAGGGAACACGCCGAGGAACTCGCAAGGCTGATAAAACCCCACCGGAAGCGGTTTAAGGTGAACTTAATTCCCTACAATCCGTCTCCGATACTCCCCTACGAGAGACCTCCCGAAGGGCGTATTTACGAATTTCAAAAGGTTTTGCTCGATAACGCGATAATAACTACCATCCGTTGGAGTAAGGGTCAGGATGTCTTCGGCGCCTGCGGACAGCTCAGGGCTAAAAGGGAAATTCCCCTACTCAATAGGGGTGAATTTGTTAAGAACTAACCCTTAAGGGTGATTTTCTCACCTTTACCCCTTAAGGGTTTTTATAAGCGTGAAAACCAGACCAACTATAAAGGTTGCTTGACCAATAAATAGGACTATTGGCCACTTTAGTAGGTCGTTTTTCACCTTTTGTATCTCCGCCTTTAGATCTCCTCTCATCTGTTCGATTTCCGCTTTTAGTTCACCCTTTACCTGTTCTATTTCCGCACGAAGGCGGTATTCGAGCATTTCCAAGTCCTGTTTGGTAGCCAATTCTTTTGTCAGTTCCTCCTTGAGTTCCACTTTTAAAGTTATTAATATTCCCCCGCGGAGGTTGACCATTTCCTTCCTACCCTTTGCGGGAAAAGGTTCTATCGTTCCCCATTTTGGGGATGGAAAAGAAGAAAATCGTCATTAGGGGTGCCAGGCAGCACAACCTCAAAAATATAACGGTGGAAATTCCGAAAAATAAGTTGGTGGTGATAACCGGTGTGAGCGGAAGCGGTAAGTCATCGCTCGCCTTCGACACGCTTTACGCCGAGGGGTATAGGAGATTTGTCGAGAGTCTATCGGCATACGCTCGTCAGTTCCTCGGGGTGATGGAAAAGCCCGATGTGGACGACATAGAGGGACTCTCCCCCGCTATAGCCATAGACCAAAAGACCACCTCCAAAAACCCCCGTTCAACGGTGGGAACGGTTACCGAGATTTACGACTACCTAAGGGTATTGTTCGCCAACATAGGGAAACCCCACTGTCCCGTTTGCGGGAAACCTCTGGAGGGTCTATCCCCCTCGAAGGTGGTGGAAAAGATATTCCAAAACCACAAAGGGAGGAGGGTAATTATCACCGCACCCGTAATTAGGGGTAAGAAGGGGGAGTTTAAGGATTTTCTCAAAGGGGTTCAAAAGTTGGGTTTTTCCCGCGTGAGGGTCGACGGAGAAATTTACCGCGTTGAGGAGGTTCCTTCCCTCGAGAAGAACAAGAAGCACGACATAGAGGTGGTTATCGACCGCCTAACGGTGAAGGAGGAGAATAAAACCCGTCTCCTCCAAGATGTGGAAAAGGCTTTCGAAATAGCAAACGGTCTCGTGAAGGTATTAGTCGAAGAGGACTGAAACAGCAAGGGAAATTTGAAAGAAATTTGAAAAACACCCTTTTGAAGGTTTCTTTTTTTCATCAACCGCTTGGTGGAAAAAATGGAGAAGACAAACCTTTAAGGGGACTTATTGTTTTCCTCCCTTAGTTGTTCCAATATCTCCCTATACTCCTTTGGGGGTTCGACTTTAAACTCCATCCACTCTTTGGTAGTGGGGTGGTAGAAGCCCAACCTGTAGGCGACCAACCAAAAGGAGCCCTCCGGCAGGAGGTCGACCAAATTTTGATACTCCTTGGGGAGTTTCGACCTCTTAAACCCGTAGGTGGTGTCCCCCCAGATACTCATCCCCTGACTGTGGAGGTGAACCCTTATCTGGTGAGTCCTACCGGTGTATATCTTTATGTCGAGCAGAGCGCTGTTGGCGTGGAGAAAGCCCTCTTTAAGCCAAAATTCGGTTTTAGCCTCCCGGGCTTTGGAGGAGAAGACGGAGAATTTCTTCCTGTCGGAGACGCTCCTGCCTATCGGTAAATCTATCAGCATATGCCCCGCCTTCGGCGGGGGGGTTACCAGAGCCAAATACCTCTTATCGGTTAGGCGGTCGTGAAATTGGCGCGCCAACTCCCTGTGGGCTTGGTCGTTTTTGGCTACAACCATAACGCCGGCGGTTCCCCTGTCGAGGCGGTGGACTATCCCCGGTCTGTCGACGCCGCCTATGGAGGACAGCCCGTCGAGGTGATAGAGCAGGGCGTTCACCAGAGTCCCGCTCTCGTAACCGGGGGAGGGGTGCACCACTATACCGGGGGGTTTGTAAACCACGGCTATATCGTTATCCTCGTAAAGGATATCTATCGGTATCGGTTCCGCCTTGAGTTCCAACTCCTTGGGTTCGGGAATGGAGAGCTCTACAATTTCCCCACCTTTGAGTTTTTTTGAGGGTTTTTTAACCACCTTTTGGTCGACCTTTACGAAACCCTCCTCAATTAGGTCGGTTATATAACTCCTCGACAGCTCGGGGTATACCGATGTGAGAAATTTGTCCAAACGTTGGTTTTTGTGTTCCTCCCCCACCTCGAAGGTAAGGGTTTCGGCAATTTTTTCCTCCATCTGGAGAGAAAATAATGGTTAATTTTAAGGGGTGGATAACCTAACATTTTTATAGTCAAATTTTTTTATATTATTTATGAGCTAACCACTATTGACAATTTAACAATACGAAGTTAAATTTTAGAACTGAAAAAAATTTGCAAAAAGGAGGTTGGGCTATGAGCCTACTACTACAAAAATTCCCCGAAATGGAAGTGGTTACTACCCACGGTGTTATAAAACTCCCCGACCACTTCACCAGCCAAGGTAAAGGTTTCGTTCTCTTCTCTCACCCGGCGGACTTCACCCCCGTGTGCACTACCGAGTTTGTAGAGTTTCAAAAGAGACAAGAGGAATTCCGCAAAGAGGGCTTTGAACTAATTGGTCTATCCGTGGACCAAGTATTCTCTCACATTAAGTGGATGGATTGGATTAAGGAGAAACTCGGTGTAGAGATTCAATTCCCCATTATTGCCGACGACACCGGGGAAATCGGCAGAACCCTCGGTATGATTCCCGAAGGAAAGACCAAAACCGTTAGAAGCGTTTACATAGTTGACAAAAACGGTATCGTTCAAGCTATCATCACCTACCCTTACGACGTAGGTCGTAACGTCGACGAGGTCTTGAGGTTTGTTAAAGCTCTTAACGTTTCTCAAGCAAACGGAGTTGCTATGCCCGCAAACTGGGGTGTAGACCAAATCGAATGGAAGCCTAACTCCCTTATCGGTAATAAAGTTATTATTCCTCCCGCTGCGGATATCGAAACCGCTAAAAAACGCCTCGAAGCTGCCGAAAGGGGCGAAATTGAGTGCTTCGATTGGTGGTTCTGTTGCAAATCCCTCTAAGGGTTTGATTCTTTCTTTTCGTCCTTTTATAGGTTTTCAGCCTTTATTTCTTTTCCGAAAAGGTTAAAGGAATTTGAAAAGTTCCTAAAAAGGTTCTGGTTTGTGCAGGTAAAAACCCTGCATGTAGGCGTTTAGTTTTTTAGTCCATTCGAGGTGTTCCTCATTTTCTATCCCTTCAACGATAACCTTTATATCCCTTTCGAGAAATTTTTTAATAACGGGTTCGACCAATTCCCTGGCTTCCGCATTCCAAGTTATGGATTTATCTATTTTTACAAAATGGGGTTTTAAATTCACTATCCTAAAAATGCCTGCGCTTTCACTTCCCCAATCGTCTACGGCTATCTTCAAATTCTGACTCCGCGCAAAATTTAGATTTCTTAAAACCTTTTCTTCACTTAATTGGTACTCTAAAACCTCTATAACCGTTTTATCGGCTAATCCCTTAGACTTAACCAAAGAAACGGCGGTAATTACGAAATCGCTCTTTTCTATAGAACGGGGAAAACTGTTGAAAAATATCAATTTATCCCAGTTGTTATCTTCAACCCTTTTAATAATAGAACGAAGACACTTTATATCGGCAAAGCAAGGTTCCTTTAAAGCTTTCATTAACAAAAAGGGGTGGATGGGAAAACCACAAAAGAATTCTGCACCGATAACTTCCAAATTGGATGAAAAAATTTTTTGATATTTTACATCCAAATACTGTTGAACGTCTAATAAATTGTCCAGAAACCATTGAAGGAATTGGTCTTTAGGAATATATCTATCCTTGTGAAGGACTTCTTCAACATAATCCTCATTTAAAAGGAACTCTATGAAACTTTTTAAATCCTCCGCTTGAATTACATATTTGGGACCTTTTTTGAAGTATACGTCCAAATTATATTTTTCGAGTACCTCTTTGGGAATATTTCTGTTGGCTACTACTATGTAATTCATCTGTTTTTATAACCTAAGACTATTTTACGATGTTTATCGGAGCGCACGTTTCCACAGCCGGGGGTGTCGAGAGGGCACCCGAAAACGCAAGGGCGATAGGGGCAAACGCCTTCGCCCTCTTTCTGAAGAACCAGAGGAGGTGGTTCGACAAACCCTATTCCCCCGAAAGGGTAAGGCGTTTTAAAGAAAACCTAAAGCGGTTGGGTTTTTCCCCCGAATACATACTCCCCCATGCGGGATATTTGATAAACCTCTGTTCCCCCGACGGGGAAAAGGCTAAAAAGTCCTTCCTTGCTTTGAAGGATGAGGTCGAAAGGGCACACCTTTTGAGTCTCAAATATGTAAACTTCCACCCCGGGGCTCACCTAAACAGATACTCCGAAGGGGAAGCCCTGAAAATTATCGCCGAAAGGGTGAACGAAATTATCGACCAAACGGAGGGGGTTGTTCTGGTTTTGGAAACCACCGCGGGACAGGGTTCCAATTTGGGATACCGCTTTGAACACCTCGCCGAGATTATAGAGCAGGTGGAGGACAAAAGCCGCATAGGGGTATGCATCGACACATGCCACATCTTCGCGGCGGGTTACGACATATCGACCGAGGGAGGTTATATAAAAACCTTCGAACAATTTGAGGAAATTGT
>JALVTI010000111.1 GCA_027035985.1 Aquificales bacterium
TTGGTCACCTATTCCGATTTTCTATCATGGCTTCTGGGCGAAATGGTTGAAGAGTGGAGTCGCGAAAATGAAATAAAGAAGATATCGGAAGGGGTTTATTTAATAGATGCTTCCGTGAATATAGAACTAATAGCCGAAAAATTTGGTTTAAAACTTCCGGAGGATTACGAATATTCCACCCTCGGGGGTTTTCTTATAGAAAAGTTCAAAGGAATTCCTCAAAAAGGAGCCTCTATAGAGATAGAAAATCTCCGTTTTGTGGTTGAGGAAGTCGACAACAACCGAATAAGGAGTGTGAAGTTGATTGTCAAACGATAAAAGGAAAAAATTTAAGGATTATGAAAGTTGGGGCTGTTATTCAGGCGAGAACCGGTTCCTCCCGTTTACCCCGCAAGGTTTTGTTGGATTTACCCTACGGGTCTGGAACAACAGTTCTCGAAAGGGTTATAGAAAGGACTAAAAGAGCTAAAAACCTTCAGGAGGTCATTGTTGCAACTACCACCAAAAAGGAAGACGATGAAATTGTTGAAGTAGCTCAAAAGAAAAATGTGAAAGTTTTCCGCGGTTCGGAAAAAGATGTTTTATCCAGATATTACGGGGCGGCTAAAAGGTGGAACTTGGATGTAATAGTTCGCATTACCTCCGATTGTCCCTGTATAGACCCCACAATTATTGATAAAACAATTGAATTGCATTTAAAGGAAAATGCGGATTATACCTCCACAAGATACTTTCCCCGCGGTTTGGATGTGGAAGTTATAAGTTTCTCCGCATTGGAGAAGGCTTATAAAAACGCAACTAAATCCTATGAAAGGGAACACGTTTGTCCGTATATATACCTAACGGCTCCAGAAAAATTTCGGATTGTCTACTACGATGCCCCTTCTGAACTTAGGCGTCCCGAGATAAGGATTACTCTCGATACGGAGGAGGATTACGCCCTTCTCTGTTGCATTTATGACAACCTCTTTTGGGACAATCCCTTTTTTTCAGCCCTGGATGTGGTCAAGCTCTTTGATAAAAAACCTTACATGGGTCTTATAAATAAGAAAGTTCGCCAAAAAAGGGTTTTTAAAACTTTAGAAGATGAACTGATGGAGGCTATAAGCGTTTTAAAACTACAAGATTTGGAAAGGGCTGCCGCTATTTTGGAAGAGACACTAAAAAATACCCGCCGATAGGCGGGGTTTTGTTTTTAATAAAATTTTTAGATGCACGGAAGCGCGCTTGTGTTTATGGTAAGCTTTTGGGCGTTGGTTATAGGACTGGTCACCTTTGTATTTTGCCGTCTTTACTGTCCCGGTGTCGATATCTCTAAAACAACACTCGCCGGAAGTGAAGATTTCGATGAGGTTGATGAGGTAACTTAATGTTTACCTACCGCCGAAGGGTTCACTTTTACGAAACCGACGCCCAAGGTTTTATGCACCACTCCAACTACTTTAGGATTTTCGAAGAAACCAGGGGTGAGTTTTTAAGGAGTCTTGGTTATCCCTATTCGGAACTGCGTAAAAAGGGTTTTGAGGTGGTGTTAATAGACGCCTATGCCAAATATTTGAGACCGG
>JALVTI010000112.1 GCA_027035985.1 Aquificales bacterium
CTTCATTTTCAAGCATTGCATCGAGAACTTTCTCCAACGTTTCGGCATCCGCGCCGTCAACTATCATCTTTATAGCGTTTCCCAAAAAGGAGTCGTGGGCGTAATATTCGGAGAGTTCGTTTTCGAGAGAGAGAATCCCGTCCTTACGTGCCTTCTGAGCTATGTTAACTATATAGGCAACCTCCTCTTCAAAAGGAGGAATTCCCGGTTTTATAGCTTTCATAAAAGATTTTAAACCCGCTATAAAATCGGGTAAGGAATATGCAATTAAAAGGGTTGCTAAGGTACCACCTACAACGATAATCAGTGATGGAATGTTTAAAAATCCGGCAAAACCACCTGAGGTTGCTATCGATAGGGCTATTAAAACCCAGACTACTATAAGACCTACAATGGTCGCTATATCCATCTCTCAATTTGGATAGTATAAAATCACCAAGTTTTGGAAAAAAGTACACCCTACTTTAAAGGGACAGTTTTTTATCTATCCAATCCCAATATAGTTATTTAATGAGAGTTTTACAAATCCTTTTAGCGGTCGGAGCTCCAATGGTAACCCTTTGGGGACTAGAGATAAAAAGTCCCGTATTCGACAACGGCGGGATAATACCGAAAACCTACACCTGTGACGGGAAAAATGTAAACCCTCCCCTACTGTGGAAAGATATACCTAAGGGAACAAAGAGTTTAGTCTTAATAGTTCACGACCCCGACGCGCCGGTGGGCGATTTCACCCACTGGTTGGTATACAGAATTCCGCCTTCCGTTAAAGGGCTTCCCGCAGGACTTCCGAGGAAACCGGTTCTGGAACGCGGTATAGAGCAGGGTTTAAACGATTTTGGCTTTATCGGATACGGGGGACCCTGTCCGCCCCCTTGGGACGGTTACCACCGCTACTTTTTCGAGCTTTACGCCCTCGACTACATACCGAATCTAAAGCCCGCCGCTACGCGTCGGGAGGTGGAAAACGCCTTAAAGGGACACGTAATAGGAAAGGCTACCCTTATGGGTAGATATAAGAGAATTGTCCCCTTTGGGTTTGCGAAATTGGAAAAAGTGGGGAAATAACATATCAATGTCGAAAACCTACGATATCCCCCTAGGGAGGTTGATAAAAGATATTCCCGTAAACTTTTTGGGTTTAATTTTCAATCAGACTTTCGATCCCAAAGAGGCGAGGTTTTTGGACGTAAAACTCTCAAAGTTGTTCGAAAGGGAAGCAGACCTAATAGTGGAACACAAAGGGGAGATTTACCACCTCGAGTTGCAATCGACCGACGACCCAAAAATGGGCTTAAGAATGCTCTACTACCACCTCCTTATTTTGGAAAACTACGGAAAAATCCCACACCAGGCGGTGGTCTATGTCGGTGAGAAATCCCTTAAGAGGATGTCACCAATTGTGGAAACCTCCACCTTGAGGTTCGAATATCGGTTAATAGACCTCAACAAGGTTGATTGTTCTTTGCTTTTAAACTCCCCCGAGCCGAGCGATTGGGTTCTCTCTATCCTCTGTAAGATGGAAAACGAAGATAGAACCCTTAAAGAGTTGTTAACCAA
>JALVTI010000113.1 GCA_027035985.1 Aquificales bacterium
GGCTTTCCAATAGCTTCCCTTTTACGGTTAAAAACATAGATTTAATTTCCAAACCTAAACAGAAAGGAGGAAACGGATGGCAGTAAAAGAGGTAAAAGACATACTTCCCGACGGTTTGGGAGTGAACGTTATAGAGGGTTGGCACGTAGTTAGGCTCGACAAGAGGGCGCTAAACGAACTCGGAGAGGAAAAGGAAATTTGGAAAACCTTGAGACTCCTCGAAGAACCCACCTTTTTGAAGCAAACGGTCGGATATATAGGTGCGTTTAACAACAACTTTTTGGTTGCCCGAGTAAACCCCGACAGGGGTAGCACCGACCAGACCACAGTCGAATTTCCCATAAGGGATGTCGATACCGACCTCAACCACTTTTACATAACCACCACCGACAAGATTTACAAGTGCGAGGAAAACAGATTTTTCCCCAAAGAGGATTACGAACTCAAACTCGTCGAAAGTATGGACAAAGGCTTTAAGAGCATCTCCATAACCCCCGACCACATCTTCCTGGTTAGCCAAAACAAGGTCTACAGGCTGAACAAACACGGCGGGATAGAGAAAGAGGTCGACCTTCCCGAAGCCCTTTTAATTAGAGCCGATGCCGAAAACGTCTATGTGGTTACCGAGGACAACCGCCTGCTGATAATGACCCCCGACTTGGAAGTTCAAGCCCACAATACCTTCGAAGGAAATGTCAAAAAATTTGAGGTGGGTCCCTTCTTTATATACCTACTCACGGACAAACACTTCAACGTCTATACCAAGGTCAGCGGGGAGAGGATTGCCCACGTTGAGGATGCGGAGCACTACTCTACCTTCGGCGTGGGATTAAATCACCTCTACTTCTTCAACGAGAAAGAAAAGGCTTTGGAAGCCGTTCCCAAACGCGACCTGCTCGAAGCCGGCGTCGGCGAAATGCCTCTGCAAATTCTTATGGAATACATGCTCGCCGCCCTAATGCTCATCGAAAAGACCACCGGCAAAAAGGCTTACATCCACGTCAAAGAGGGACACTTCCACCTACACATAGGCAAAAAGGTATTGGACTTCGAACAGTTCATCAAATACCTATCCAAGGTATTCCCCGAAACCTATTACTTCTTCTACAACAAGGGTTATACGAGGTATCTCCTAACCTTCGGACAGGAGTGCAATATCCTCGGTTCCACCCCCGAAAAGGGTAAGTTGGAAATAGATATCTCCCAATACGGGGATATTTTGGAAAGGAACTACTTCGTGAAACAAAACGAAGACCTTCTAATGGAAACGGTAAAAGAAATAGTCCAAAAGGCGGAGTAATCAGTCCAAACTCCTCCTTAGGAGGCTTATTTCGTTTAGGTATTCCCTCAATTCCTTCCCATCTCCGTTTTCGACCAACCTTTCCAACCTCTCGAGGGAATTCTTAAAAGCCCTTATAGACCTGAGGAGGTTGTCCTTATTCTCCAAAAAGATATCCCTCCACATGGTGGGGTCGGAAGCGGCTATACGGGTGAAATCCTTAAAGCCTGCACCGGGGTATTGGAACAGGTCGATATTACCCTCCTCCGAAAG
>JALVTI010000114.1 GCA_027035985.1 Aquificales bacterium
CCTAGAAGGGATTGAAAATCTTCCGCAATAGCCACTAAAGGTGGAAAGGCGTATGTTTTGTATGTCACTACAAGGACTTAAACCTCCATCTCTCCACCCAAAGGACAAAAAAAATTCCCTTCACCGAAGGTGTTTTTAAAGCTTTGCCTTCCCACAATTGAGTATTTTCAAAAAAATCATTAACCTTTTAGCGGATTTTCAAAAAAAGTCAATCCACCCAAAGGCTTTTATATCCAACCGACCTTTAAAGGGAACTTTTGAACCCCCCCCGTCCGCGGGGTCAAAATATTTCCAATCCAAATGAAGTTGGTTGTTCTCCCGACGGGTGCAGATTTGGACGCGCTCTCTTCCGCATACGGGGTTTTGCTCCTCCATCCCGACGCAAAGATGGTTAGACCCCTCCAGCTCTCAAAGAGCGCCGCGTCGGTTTTCAAGAAATACAAACACCTCTTTGAGGGGAGACTGATAGAGGAAGTTCCCCAAGAGGTGGAAACCCTTATTTTGGTCGATACCTGCGGGTTTGAGAGAATTCCGTCGGTTCCCCATTACGGGGAGCTTTTGATATACGACCACCACCCGAGGTGTGGGGAAAAAAGATTTGAAAGGGCTACTCTAAAGGTGGATAGGGTTGGGGCGGCTACCACCTTGGTGGTCGAGGAGATTAGAGACCAAAAAGTGGAACTCTCCCCCGAAGGTGCTACTTTGCTCCTAATGGGAATATACGAGGATACGGGGAATTTTACCCATTTGGGGACTACCCCCCGCGACCTGGAAGCGGCGGCTTTTCTGCTCTCAAAGGGTGCAGACCTCAAAGAGGTCGACAGATTCGTAAACGAGAAGCTCACGGCGGAGGAGCTTGAGGTAGTTTACAAACTCCTAAGGAGTATCGAATATATAGAGACCCCCGAGGGGTTTAGGGTTGCCATAGCGACCTTTAAGGGGGAGGAGTATTTCCCCGAGTTCCAAGAGTTGGTCTACCGGATGAAGGAGTTCACCGAAAGGGTAGACGGCTTTTTTATCGTCTATGAGGCGGGAAATAAAACCTACCTCTTCGGTAGGGCGGTAAATCCCAACTTCGACGCCTCGGCGGTTCTCCGTAGGCTCGGCGGGGGAGGACACGGGGCGGCGGCTTCCCTAAAGGTCGAAGGTATCCCCGCGGAGCGGGTAAAAAAACGTCTCGTTGACGTTCTAACGGGTAACCTTCCCAATATCTATCTGGAGAACTTCATCTCCTACCCGCCCCTGGTGGTGAGGGCGGACGAAGGGGTGAGGGAGGCGCTCCAAAGGTTGGTCGATTTCGGCTTTGCCGGTGCGCCGGTTGTGGACGAGGAGGGTAAACCCCTCGGGGTGGTCTTTAAAAAAGACCTCCTAAGGGCTTTGAAACATTTGGGGGACAAACCCCTTAAGGTGTCGGAGGTTTTAAATCCCGACGTTAGGGTTTTGCATTTGAGGGACACCATTTGGGAGGCGGAAAATATCCTTTCCAAATTCGGTCAGAAGTTAATTCCGGTGGTAAACAACTCGGGGAGGGTTGTCGGGGTTTTGACCCGCCTCGATATCTTCAAAAATATCCTCTCCGAAACCCCCGAAAGGGTCAGACAGAGAAAGATAGGGTTGCCGGGGAATATAAGGGATTTCGCCGAAGAGGTCGGAAAGCTCGCCAAAAGGCTCGGTTTAAGGGCTTACATAGTTGGAGGGGTTGTCCGCGACATTATCCTCGGCAGACCGGTTTGGGATTTGGATATTGTGGTCGAGGGTGGCGATGCGACCGAGCTGGCTAAGGCGGTCGGGGAGCTTTACGGGGTAAAGGTTCACCCCTTTGAGGAGTTTGGAACAGCCCACCTAAAGGTGGGGAATTTAAAGGTCGAATTCGCAACCGCAAGGCGCGAAAGCTACGAGCGTAGCGGCGCCTATCCCAAGGTGGAGCCCGCCTCCCTCAAGGAGGATATCTTTAGGAGGGATTTCACCATTAACACCCTCGCCGTGGCGTTAAACCCGGAGGATTTCGGTCAGCTCATCGACTATTTGGGCGGTCTGGAAGACCTCCGGAGGGGTATCGTTAGGGTGTTGCACTCGCTATCCTTTGTCGAAGACCCCATTAGGATACTTAGGGCGCTCCGCTTTGCCGGGCGCTTTGGCTTTGACCTATCGAAGGGAACGAAAACCCTCCTCCGCAGGGCGGTCGAGCTGGGGGTTTTGAAAAACGCACCCCGCGGGAGGGTGGCGAACGAACTGCGTCTCGCCCTAAGGGAGGATAGGTTTCTCGAGATTCTCAAACTCTACAAGGAATACAAAATTTTGGAACAGATACTCCCCGAGGGATTTCAGTGGTCTAAAGTCCGCGAGGAGGAACTTAAAAAACTGAAATCCCTTTTGGAGGAGTTTCCCGAAATATCCATTCCCGGCTGGGTTCTCTTTATCTCACTCCTCTTGGGGTTGGAGAAAGAAAAAGCCTTCGGGGTGCTTAAGGAACTCTCCGCACCCGCGAGGGTTAGGGAGATATACCTCCAGGCAAAGGACGAGGCTTGGGAAATATTGAAAACCCTCAAGGGTGCCGAAAAACCTTCCGACCTCGCGGTGGGATTGAAAAAATACCACCCCGAGACTCTGCTATTGGTAGCCTCCAAGGGTGATGAGAAAATTAGAAACCTCGTTAGGTTCTATCTGAAAGAGGTAAAACCCTTTAAGGCAAAGGTCGATGTGGAGAAACTAAAAAGGGAGGGTTTAAGGGGTAAGGAATTGGGTAAAGCCATCGAAAGGGAGAAATTGAAAATTTTGGATGAAACCCTTAAGGGGAGGTTTGAAGAGCTTTTAACGCCTCGGGGAGAATCTTAACGACCGAATTCTCCCTAAGGGTTTTGATAAATTCCTCGATTTTTTCCTCCTCTATCCGTTTGAGGATTTTTTCCCTAGACCCTTTGGGGGTTTTGTATTCCACCTTTAACACCTTTACTAGGTAGATGTTATTTTTGTCCTCCGCAAAATCGGTCTGCCCCGCCGATAGTCTTTTAACGACTTTTGCTATTTCCGGTTTTAAGTCCTTTAGGGTGGCGGAAAATTCTATCGGTTGTATTCCCAACTTTTGGGAGATTTTTTGAAAATTCTCCGAAACCAGTAAGTCTTGATTTTTAACCGCAACATCTTTGGGAATTTTTAAAACTTCTAAGGTGTAGACGGGTATAGCCTTCGGGGAGTGGGCGGCTATTAGTGTTTCAAGTTCCGCTTTGTTTTGGTAAAGGGGTCTTAAAACAAATAGCTGTATGGTTGCCACATAGAGATTGTACTTTTTCACAAAATTGGAGAAAATGGCGCCGCCGAGACCCACCCTTTGAAGCTCCTCGTAAAGTTGTGCAACCGTCTTGCCCTGACTTTGCGCGAAATGTTGGACTATTTGTTGAACCTTTTGGGGTGGTATCTGTATCCCCCTACTTTCCCCGTATTGGGCAACCAAATAGATGTTTATTAACCTGTTGAGGGCTTTGTTGAAATCCTTTTCCCCAAAAAGGAGCATGTAGAGCTTTATATCCGATAGGAGTATGGGTTCTCCGTTTACCACCGCAACGGTTTCGTCTACCAATTGCCAACCGCTTTGGGTTTGGGTTTTTTTCTCCCCTCCAATAAGGGGAAAGGCGGTTATCAGAAAGACCGATAGGAGGAGAAAAAGTTTCCTAACCATTAAAGGGTTTAAGTTTAAGAGAGGTTAGACCTTCAGCAGTTTGAACGACCTCGCAAGGAAGTAGGCGGTCAGAACCCCAACTATTTCGGGAATTATCAGCGTCTGGTGGCTCATCTCCGAAATCATTATCACGGCGGTAATGGGGATATTCATAGCGGCGCTTATCATCGCCGCCGCACCCGTCAGGGCGAAGATGGAGAGTTTATCCGGACTCAAGTGGGCAACGATATTTCCCAAAGATGCACCTATGAATATAAGGGGTAGGATGATACCTCCGGGATAACCAAAAGAGAGCAGGAGGGTAATAAAGACCGTTTCGAGGATTATAACACCCACAACCTCCTTTATTGGAAATAGGTGGCTACTTACCTCGTTAATGGGAAGGTAATTGACCGCTATTTCCAACAGGTGGATATGTTCGTGGCTGTTTGCTATGGCAAAGAGCAGCAGCACGGCGGGAAATATCGCTATGGGGCGGTAATTCGGGGGGACTAACCGAGCCAACCATTTGAAAAATTCGTAGACCGCGAGCAGAAAAATGGTTACCAGCGAAGCCATGACGCCCAAAATCGCGGAGGGAATTAAATCCCAGATATTCCAGTGAAAGTGTCCCTCGACGTGGATTAGCGGGTGAAATCCCCTCAGGTAAACGTAAATCGTAAAGGCGACCGTTGAAGCGGTCAAACCGTTTATTAGAAAGTCCACATTGAGGATTTTTCCAAATCGGTTTTCCAGAACGTAAAAGGTTCCCCCCAAGGGAGTTTTTAGAAACGCACCCACAAAGGCGGCGGCGCCTATCGTTCCCCAGTAGTTTATCTGCCCCCGCGGCACTCTAAACAGCTCGGCGATATACTGACCCAAACCTGTTCCAAGAAACATGGCGGGTCCTTCCCTACCGAGGGGCAATACCGATAACGATAGAGCGACACCGATAAATTTAGTCAGCCACATGAAGAGCGGAATTATTACGTTCTCGCGCAATATCCTCAAGCTCAACACCAGACCGGGAATGGTTAAGCGACTTTCCATAGATGCGATAAATGACATATAAACGGATGCAACTATTAAGTGGAAGAATTGAAGTTTTAACCCAAACGATAGGGTGTGGAAAAAGTTTATAAGAAAATCTAGCAATGAGGCTGCTAATCCCGATACCACACCTATAAAGGTTGCAAATAGACTTTCCTTAAATTTCCCTATAACGTAATCCCTATAAAATTTCAGCTTCATTTTTCCACCTAAAGGGGAGGTTTCAAAAAGGCGAACCTATGGAGTTGTTAATTCTAAAACCTCATAGAGAGTTTTTTGCAAAAGGACTTCCTACCCATTTGGGCAAAATTTGAAAAGTTTTTAACCTTTGGATGGGAAAGGAAAAATCACCCTTCCGTCTAAAGGCACCCTTTAAACCGGCAGGAGACCAACCGAAGGCTATAAAGAAACTCCTCCAAAACCTAAAAAGGGGTGTCAAAGAGCAGATACTTTTGGGGGTGACGGGTAGCGGGAAGACGTTTTCTTTGGCAAACGTAATAGCGAAATGGGGAAAACCGACCCTTGTAATGGTTCACAACAAAATATTAGCCGCCCAACTTTACAGAGAGTTTAAGGAACTCTTCCCCGACAATGCGGTTGAATATTTCGTTTCCTATTACGACTACTACCGTCCGGAAGCCTACATTCCCGAAAAGGATTTGTATATAGAGAAGGACGCCGCCATTAACGACATTCTCGAAAAATACCGCCACAGCGCGACGCGGAGCGTTTTGGAGAGAAGGGACGTTATAGTTGTAGCCTCCGTCTCGGCTATCTACGGTCTCGGGGCGCCGGAAAACTACATAAAGCTCCGCCTTCAATTGCACAGAGGTATGGTTATAGGCTACCGCGACCTACTAAAGCGCTTGGTGGAGATGGGCTATCAGAGAAACGATTACGCTATAAAGCGGGCGACCTTCTCGGTGAAGGGCGATGCGATTGAGATAGTCCCCTCCCATTCGGATGAGGAGGTTATACGCATAGAGTTTTGGGACGACGAGATAGACCGCATCAGGAGGCTAAGCCTTCTAAACCGCGAGGTTATAGAGGACGATATAGAGCACATAGTGATTTGGCCGGCAACCCACTACTTGGCACCCCGCCCCACCGTCGAGGAAGCGCTAAGGGAGATAGAAAAAGACCTCGTGGAGAGGGTAGCCTGGTTTAGGAAGCAAGGCAGGGAGGTGGAAGCCCAACGCCTCTTTCAGAGGACTTCCCACGATATAGAAATGATTAGGGAAACGGGCACCTGTAAGGGTATCGAAAACTATTCGAGATACTTCGACGGGAGAAAACCGGGGGAACCGCCCTTTACGCTCCTGGACTACTTTCCCGACGACTTTCTGTTGATAATCGACGAGAGTCACCAGACCATACCCCAAATAAGGGCTATGTATGAGGGGGATAGGAGTAGAAAACTGAAATTGGTGGAATACGGGTGGCGCTTGCCGGCGGCGCTCGACAACCGTCCCCTGAAATTCGAAGAATTCCTCCAAAAGCTGAACAGGGTTATATACGTTTCCGCAACCCCCGGTGATTGGGAACTAAAACGTGTTTGTGAGCAAAATAAATGATTTCCGATGTCCCTCCACTGGTATGCCCTTTTAATTTTTATCGCTATTTTTATAATTGTCGGTTTCAACGTAGCCCTACTCGACCACCTTAAGGATATTAGAGGGATTAACCTCTACACAATCCTTCTTTGGGTTAATCTCAACCTTATTCTCATTCTTTGGTTGATATATCTGCTCATACGAAAATTTTACAAGGAGTGGTTGCAAAGTAGGTCTTCTCCCCTTAGAAAGAAACTTTTTATAGCTTTCTTTGCCTTGTTTGGGATACCCGTAATTTTTATCACCTCCTTGGCGGTTGTGGGTAAAAGTTCCTACTTAAGGGTTTTTACCGACGAAACCCTTAAAGGAGTCCTCCAGTCCATAGATAACCTTCAAAAGGAGATAAAAAACATAAACATCCCAGAAGAGGAAAAACAAAAACTTTTGAAGGAAACCGTAAAGGTTGAAACTACGACGGCAAATTTGAGGGATTTGGTAAGACAACAAAAGGTTATCTTAATAAACTTTGTTTCTTTCTTTGTTTTAACAGCTCTGCTCGTTCTCTTCGGCGGCTTTTTGGTGGCTTCGTGGCTTTCCCGATTAATTGCGAATGAGGTTGAGATTCTATCAAAAAATATGGAAAAGGTTGCCCAAGGCAACTTTCATACCTCTTTAAAAATCAACGAATTTCCGAGAAACAAAATTGAAGAGTTGAGGAAATTGGCGGAAAACTTCAACAAGATGGCTGAAAAATTGGCGCAAACTTATCACCAATTGAAAAGTAAAGATACCCTTTCCAAAGTTGTTATTAGGGAGGTATCAACAGGTGTAGCACTTTTTAATAAAAAAACTGGGCAATTACTTACCGCCAATGAAAGTTATAAGAAAAATTTCAATTTTCAAACCTTACAGGAATTAAAAGAATGGGTAAAAAACAACGACAATATTTCCTATAAAGAGGTTGATATTCAATCGGCAAAATTGGTCTTTATCGAAGATTTAACACCTTACATAGTAAGTAAACGCTACAAAGCGTGGAAAGAAATAGCATCCCGTTTAGCCCACGATATAAAAAATCCTCTGCAGGGAATAAGTACCTCCTTAGATGTTTTAGAGGTTTTCCTGGAAAAAGTTCGGGAAGACCTCAAGGAGTTAGAAAACTCGGAGAAATTTAAACAATTTGTGGAAACCTTTAAAAGGAATGAAAATCAGATAAGGCAATACATCAAATACATCACCGACTTGATAGATGCCTTTAATAATCTATCCTCCGAAGAAGAAAACCTAAATAAAAAATTCTTCTCGCTAAAAGAGTTACTATTCGAAGTTAAACGGGAATTCGAAACGCAGAATTTTAAGGTTTTTGTAGAGGTGAATTCCGCATATGTTTATGCCGATAGGCAAGCTTTAAAGAGAGTCTTCGAGAATCTTATTAGGAATGCCTATGAAGCTATAGAAAAGGCAGGTATTTCTCCCGGTGTTGTCCGTATAAAACGGGAAGGAAACTTAATCCACATCATCGATAACGGTCCCGGTATACCTCCGGAAAAGGCGGATACTATTTTTCTTCCCTTTACATCTTCCAAGGGAAAGGGTAGAGGTTTAGGGCTTTTTATAGCGAAAAAGTTGGTGGAAGAGCACGGTTGGACTTTGAAACTTTTGCCTTCGAAAAAGGGAGCTCACTTCGTTATAGAGGTTTCACCCAAAGATATCAAAGACCGCTACAGGTAAAATGTGGGTGGATATGGAAAACCTCAAAGGGTTTATAGTTCCCGCAATCGACATAAGGGGGGGGAAGGTAGTCCGCCTATACAAAGGCGATTTCGACAGAGAAAGGGTATACCACGAAAATCCGGTCGAGCTCGCAAAGCGCTTCAACCGTTTGGGGTTTAAAAGAATTCACGTTGTAGACCTCGACGGGGCTAAGGAGGGGTTGCCCTCAAACCTCGAAACGATAGCGCGTATAAGGGAGGCTGTATCCTGCGAAGTGGAGGTCGGGGGAGGTATTAGAACCCGCGAAGCGGCTAAAAAACTTCTCGAAGATATAGGGGTTGACTACATCGTTGTGGGAACGCTGGCGGTGAGAAAGCCGGAGCTGTTTGCCGAAATAGTGGAGGAATACCCCAATAGGGTCGTTCTATCCATAGACTCCAAAGGTGGAAAAGTTGCAGTCTCCGGTTGGTTGGAAAAGGCTTCCCAAACCCCCGAAGAGTTCGCAAAGAGGTTTGAAAACCTACCTATATGGGGTTACCTCTACACGGTGGTTGAAAGGGATGGAACCCTCGAAGGGGTCGATATAGAACCCTATAAGTCCATTAAAGGGGTGGTAAAAAAACCGGTTCTCGCAAGTGGAGGTGTAGCCTCCCTCGAGGACGTTAAAAGGCTGGTAGGCGTGGTTGATGGTGTTGTGGTCGGAAGGGCGATATACGAGGGAAGGATAGATATAGAAAACCTCTAATAGGAAACCTTTATAATTGTTTCCGCCACCGGCTTTTCCTTTTTTATTCCCACCACTTTGAAGGTATAATTTCCCTTCTCCAAAGGTTTGGGATAGAGATAGTTCCACTCCGGGGTGGTTGCAATCTCCTTCCCATTGAGGAGTATAACCGAATAATCCACCTTTACGGGGAAAGACCAATAAAGCACCACAACCCCGCTATCACCTATAAGAAATCCCCCCTTCCCTTTGGATAAAGCCTTATTTTCCGCGGAGGATAGGGATTTCACTTTCACCACTTTGTTGGTAGGCGGAGGAATGGGTGCACTCTTTTTTCCACAGGAGATTAGAAATAGCGAAAAAACTATAAGAGTCAATCCTCGTTGCATAATTAACTATCATCGCCTATGAAAAAAACCATCAAATCTTTGGTGGAAACTTTTCCTATATTGCACCGATATTTGGGGTTAAACTTTTTCAAAAACTTTCTAATAATTTTTATCTTCTTTTCTCTATTGATATTTTTGATTTCTTCTCTCAACTTTTTAAACTTTGTTAAAAGTTTTTCCTCCGAATTAATGTTGGAATATGCCCTGTTTTCTACAATTGTCTACACACCTTTATTCGTTCCCATTTTGGAATTGGCGGCGGTTGCAAAAACTATCTATCCTTTTATCGAACGGAAACTAAATTGGAGTATTTTTGCCGCCGGGATACCCCCAACGAGATTTGTTTTCCCTTTTTTGATAGTTTCCTCTTTTGTTTCCCTCCTCCTAACGCTGCATTTTCAATTTCTTTATCCGAAAGCGGAGTATATCCAACATTTGGACTACTTAAGGGCAAAAAATAAACCGTTAAATGAGGGTATTGCGGAGAATTTTTGGTTCAAGAACGATAAAGGTTATTTCTTACATTTCCAATTAATAGATTTGAAAGGTAAAAAAGCTTTTGATGGTCTTTATTTTAAAGTAAATAAGAATTTCAACCTTCAAAAGGTTGCATATATACCCAAAGCCGATTTCAAAATTGATGGAAATATGATAAAAATAGAGGCTAAAAATGTGAATATTTATACTAAAAAAGGTGTAGAAGAAAAAAGTATCCTGAAATTGAAAATTCCCTATGAAAGAAAACTATTGAAGGTTAAAAAGCCCTCCTATTTTTCCCTTACGGAGTTAAAAGATTTAATATTTTTCTCAAAAAAGGTGGGAATTAACTACTACCCTTACCTTTGGGAGCTAATAAAAAGGTTAATAGTCCTGGTTCTGTCTATTCTCGTTCCTTCCGTTGCGGGGGTGTATCTCTTTAGCTCCACAAGATTGGAAACCTTCTTCAAAAGGATAACCCTTCTATTGGTATCCCTAATAGGTTTCTATGTAACCCTTTTATTGTTCCAAACCTTGGTGTTTAAAAATTCGACCAATCCACTCTATGGGTTAATTTTAATTATACCCTTTGCCGTTTGGCTTCTTGCAATAATAGGAAAGGAAAAAATCAATCAAGTTTTGATAGAACTTCGGGACCGTTTTCGGTTATAGCCACGGTGTGTTCGAAGTGGGCGGCGGGCGTTCTGTTCCATGTTATCACCGTCCAACCATCGGACAGCTCCAAGGTTTTGGCGGTCTTTAGTCCCGCCATCGGTTCGACCGCCAGAACCATACCCTCCTTGAGTTTCATTTTTGGACCCACTCCGGGGCAGTTAGCCACAAAGGGCTCCATGTGGAGTTTCCTACCTATTCCGTGTCCCCCGTATTTGCAAATCGGGTAAAGCCTATACCTCTTTAGGGTTTTGTATATCGTTTTAGCCACATTCTCAAGTTGGTTGCCGGGGTAGAGCTGTTTTATAGCCTCCTCGAGTGCCTTTTCCGTTCCCTCCAAGAGGCGTTCCACATTCTTGTCCACCTCGCCCACTTTGTAGGTGCGGGCGCTGTCGCCGTAGTATCCGTAATACTCGACCCCGAAATCTATACTGACGATATCGCCCTCCTTTAAGACCCTCTCCTTGCGGGGAATGCCGTGAACAACCTCCTCATTTACCGACACGCATAGATAGGCGGGAAAACCGCGGTATCCGTAAAATGCGGCGCGGGCGTTTGGATAGTTTTTCTTAAGCCACTCCCTTACCGCCATCTCCAAATCCCAGGCGGTCGCACCCGGTTTCACAAACTCTTTGAGATATTCGAGGGCTTCCGCCACTATCCTGTTGGCGGTTCTGACCTTTTCTATCTCCTCCTTCGAAAGAATTTCCACCGTCATTTTTGCTCTCCTTCGAGGGGTTCGAATTTTACCTCCGAAAGGGGAACCCTACACCCGGCGGCGTTGTCGTGTCCGCCACCCCCGTTAGCCTGGGCTATCTCCCGAGCCTTTCCAACGTTACTCCTGATGGAGCAGTTGATATAAACACCGTCCTCTTTGGGTGATACCGAATAGACGCAGGCAACCCCATCGGGGGAGATTTGAGCTAACCTGTTGCCTATATCGGATTGGAATACCGGCGAGTTTACCGCGTAAAGCTTGTGCCCGCTCGACAGGATTATATAGTGGACGTTGTTGTTTACCAGTCTCTGGACAACGCTCTCTTTAAACTCTATCATCGATTGACCTTCACGGGCAAACTCCTCTTTGGGAAAGTTTTCAACCAGCTCGAGCAGTTTTTCCACAATTTCGTTGGGTTTCAAAACGTTGAAGACCTTGGCATCTATGGCGGTTAAAACGTACATGGAGTCGGGAATCTCCCACTTCCATATGTCGCGGTCTTCTATATACCTCATCACCTCGGGGACAAAGCCGTTTAGGATTTCCCAGACGAGGTAAGCCGCCGAGTGGTCCATATCGAGGTGCACTTCGAACTTATCCCCAACCTCCTCGGGGATACCTTTTTCGAGAAGCTCTTTAGCCGTTTTGTGGTGGTCTATAACCACGACCCTATCGATGTTCGGAAATTCCCTTACCACCTCGTAGATTTTTGGAACAAAGATGTCTACCATGTAGAGGACGAACCTATCTTCGGGATACCTCTGGAGGAGTTCCCTTAAACGGGTGAAGTCGGTGCTGTGGTTGGTCGGTATGGCGTAGAAAGACCCATCGTAGTTGTATATGAGGTCCTTTTCCTCGTCGTAGAAGAGATTTTTTACCCCGTATTTGTAAACGACACCCGCCAAAGCGCCGTAGCCGTCGGGACAATTCTTGTGGTAGATAACTACAACTCTTTCCATAAAACTCTAAAAAGATAAAGCCCCGCCGAAGGCGGGGGATAGATGTTTTTGGAAAATTAGGGTCTCTCCAGGGCGGCTATATCGTCGAGACCGGCGGCTAGCACCTTGACGTTGTCAAACCCCTTTAACCTCAAGAAAGCGTAGGCTATACCCGCCCTAATCTTACCGGGACAGAAGATTGCTATCGTTTTGTCCTTAGGCAGTTCCCCGTAGCGGTCGGGAAGCTCGTTTAGGGGGATATGTATGGCGGGACCAATCCTAACGAGGTCTACTTCTTCCTTAGAGCGCACGTCGAGGATTACCGCCTTTCCCTCCTTCCACTGCTTGTAAAAGTTTTCCGCGTTCACCTTAAGTTGGTTTGCCAAAAATTCCCTCGTCTTTTGGCGGAGAATATCCTCCAAACTTCTTATTTCGTTTCCCATTTTCAACCTCCTTTAAAAGTTTGTTAGTAAATACAGACTTCCTTAGGTTGCTTAAAAGTTTATCCCTTAAAAGGGTTTTGGAAAAAGACAAACCTCACAGGGAGGAAAAAAACGGTCCACTAAAGGGAGAACAAAAATCTTTTTAAAATCTCACCGTGGTCGAAGACCAATTTATCCCAGGGAATGTCTTCCAGTCTGTAGACTTTTGCCTCTTTCGCATCGGAAGAAGCCCTCGGTTCGCCGACGGCATGCCCTACAAAAACCACCGATACTACGTGAAAACGGGGGTCTCGGTCGGGTTTTGAAAATATCCCCAAAATTTTTTCTATATTGAAATCCAAATTTACTTCCTCTTTTATTTCCCTAACAACCGCCTCCTCAACGGTTTCACCCACCTCCACAAATCCCCCCGGCAGGGCTAAACCTATGGGAGGATTTTTTCGCTCTATAAGAACTATACCCTTAAAGTTTCCTTTCTCGTCAAAGAGTTTAACTATCCCATCAACGGCTAAAAAGGGCGTTTTAGGTTGCCATTTCATAAGAGGATAAGGTTAAACCGCCCTCCAATAGAATAAACACCTCCGTGGAAAAATGCGTATAGGGGTAATAGGAACTGGATATGTCGGTTTAATTCAGGCGGTAGGTTTGGCGGAGCTCGGGTTTGATGTGGTTGCCTACGATATAGACCCCCTAAAGATAGAAAAGCTTAAAAGAGGTATCTCCCCCATCTACGAAAAAGACCTCGAAGGTCTTTTAAAGAAAAATCTCGGAAGACTTTCATTTACTCACAATATAAATGACCTCAAAGGGATAGATGTTTACTTTGTGTGTGTCGGAACACCTCAAGATGAAAAGGGAAAAGCAAACCTCAACTTCGTCTTTTCCGCGGTGGAAAGTTTAAAACCGCTTTTAAGCGGTAAAGAAATCGTGGTTTTGAAATCGACCGTTCCCGTCGGGACGAATAGAAGGGTTCAACAGATATTGGGCGACAAAGCCTATGTGGTTTCCAATCCCGAATTTCTGCGCGAGGGTATAGCGGTTTACGACTTCTTCAACCCCGAAAGGGTGGTTTTAGGGTTTGGAGAGAACTCCCCCGAATGGGTTAAAGAAAAGATTCTTTCCCTATACGGGTATTTCGTCGAAAAGAAGGTTCCCTTTGTGGTTACCAATTGGGAAAGCGCCGAGCTTATAAAGTATGCGAGCAACACCTTTTTGGCTATGAAGATATCTTTCGTCAACGAGCTCGCGCGCCTCGCCGAAAAAACGGGGGCGGACATAAGGGATATAGCCACCGGTATGGGATTGGACTCCCGTATAGGTAAGAAATTCCTAAACGCCGGTATCGGCTGGGGAGGCAGTTGCTTCCACCCCAAGGAGGTCGTTTACGTCAAAACCCCCAAAGGTGTAAAAGTTGCCGAGTTCCACCAATTGGAGAAATACGAAAACCTGCCCCTCGAGGTGCTATCTTGGAACGGAAAAACCTTCTCTTGGAAAAAGCTCAAATACCTCACCCGTAGGTTCTATAGCGGGAACCTCGTAAGGGTAAGGCTACCCCTCGGCAGGGGTGTGGAGGTTACCGAAGACCACCCTATGGTGGTTTACGAAAACGGACTCCTAAAGCAGGTTTTGGCTAAAGACCTAAAGAGGGGTCAAAAAATCCTTTTACCTTCGGGCGGTTTGGAAGGCGAAAACCTACTCGAGGTCGACCTCTTTAAACCCCTCTCCCAAAGGGTGGAAAACCTCAAATACAAAAATCCCGCCTTTGTTAAAAAACACTTCGCCGCCCTAAAGGGGGAAATAGAAGGGCTTTACCGATACCCCTACGAGGTCAAAAGAACGGGTGTCCTAAAGGCAGAGGTTTTGAGGGACAAAACCCAACTGTTGGAGGGTGAAAACGGAAGAATCTTTACGGTGGAAAGGAATTCCGTTCCGCAAAGGGTGGTATTGGACGGCGACCTCGCGCGGCTTTTGGGATATTTCGCCTCCGAAGGGTGGATAAGCGAAGAAAAAACCGCAAAAGGTTATAAACGCTACGAAGTCGGCTTTACCTTCCATAGGGAGGAGACCGAATACACGGAAGACCTAAAGGGGGTCTTGAGAAAGCTCGGTGTAAACCACACGGAGTTGGTAAAGGAAAACACCCGCTCGGTTGTTGTCAATTCTACACCCTTTGCGGTTGCCCTAAAGGGGGTCTTCCAAACGGGGACAAACTCCTACGACAAAAGGGTTCCTCCCCAAATATTCGAATCCCCCAAATGGGTGCAGGAGGAATTTTTAAAGGGACTCTTTAGGGGAGACGGTTCTGTAACGGCTGTAAACGGGGGCAAAAACCTCTATGTGGAATTGGCGACCGTCTCGAAGGAACTGGCTTACGGTGTATTGCTCCTACTCCAAAACTTAGGCATTTACGCCTCCCTAAAGGTTAAGCGTTTCAACAAATCGAAGGTTGACACCTATTTACTCCGCATAAACGGAAAGGAGCAGGTCGAAAGGGTCGGCAAATGGTTCGGCGATAGGTGGAAAGAATACGAAAACACCCTTAAGGGTTACAAAAAAACTATAAATCCCCCCCATAGGGAAATCTTCGAAAACTACCAACTCTTTGAGGTTTTGGAGGTAGAAAAAGTCCCCTACGAGGGGTTTGTCTACAGCGTGGAAACCGAAAACGGGCTTTTAATAGCCGGTGGCGGTCTTTTGATTCACAACTGCTTCCCCAAAGATGTCGAAGCACTAATATGGCAGTTTAGGGAGCACGAAGTCGAACCGAAACTCCCCAAGGCGACCAAAGAGATAAACGAGGAGCAACTCATATGGTTTTTCAACAAAATAAAACGCCACTACGGGGGGAATATAAGCGGAAAAACCTTTACCCTCTTGGGGTTGGCGTTTAAACCGAATACCGACGACCTGAGGGAAAGCCCCGCCCTAAAGCTCGCAGAGCTATTAATCGAAGAGGGTGCATTCGTTAAGGGTTTCGACTACGTGAAGGGTGCCAGGGAAAACGTCAGAAAACTTGTAGAGGTAAAGGCGTCCACCCGCTACATTTACGGGCTAACCGTCTACGACGACCTATACGATACCGTTAGGGACACCGACGGGGTAATAATAGCAGTCGAATACAAGGAGTGGAACAAAGAGAATTGGAACCGCATAGGGGAGTTGGTAAGACATAAAGCCCTCTTCGACGGGAGGAATGTAATAGAGAGAGACCTCGCAAGGGAATTAAAAAATAGGGGTTGGCACTACGAGGGGGTTGGATTAATAAAAAAGGAAAAGTAACAAATTAAAACTCTAGCCATAAAAGAATATTTTGAGAATTTTTACTTATAGAGGGAGATAATGGTTCTAAACCTTCTATTCCAATTTGAAGCGGAGAATTTTTCTTAACTTCAAATGTGACTCCCTTTTTCAAGGACGAAGTATTAGTATCACTGGAACTGTGATTATTTTTGTAATAATACTCATAATGAAGGTTCTTTGTTGTATTAAGGTTACCGGATATAGTTACTTTAACTTGCCCTTGCTGAGTTGAAAAGGAAATCTTTAACAATCCCTCTTTAGTAGGAATGGTAATACTATGCTTAGGTATTTGATTAAAGTAACAGTAAATACCTTCTTTATTATAAAGGCATGTTCCCCAAGATTCTTTAAAAAGAACCTTATCTAAATTGATAATTATTCCATCACTTAATCCATGATGAAAACTGTTAATAGTAAATATAGCTTTATTATTCTCTATATAAGAATGAGAAAATACCATATGATGACCACTATGTCTAAAATTTTGTTCTATAGTAAAACGTAAATTTTTATGATTTTTTACAAATTCCTTACAATTACCTTCATCCAATTTGGTTACCGTTAAATTTCCAAAGTTTACACTTAGACTAACCTGGTTAGACGGATTAATTTCAATATTATTGAAAGAGCACAAATTATTCCCACAAATAGATAATGCATAAAAATATTTAGGTTCTTGACTATGAAAATGGCATCGGTAGTGATATTGCCAGTAATGATTATGCAAACTTACTGAGGTATCCACTTGTGTTTCATTAGATACTTGCAAGGTATCGGTTGTTCCTATAAACAAATAAGGTTTTCCATAAAGAAAACCGATGGGAGCTTCTGTTAAGATGACTTCATTAAGTTTAAAGTCTTTGCAATTATCACTTATAGAACAAAGTGGTGTATTTGCTATAAAATCATAAGAAAAAATAGCACCTGTTTTTATCGCTAAAAGATGAGATTTCCAGTTAGTTGCTTGATAATCTTCCGCTTCGTAATAAGGAATTAATAAAACATCAGTTTCACCATCCAAATTCCAATCCAAGCCTTTCGTATATAGTTTACCTTCCAATAATGGTTTATCCGATCTTATTAAAGTAATAGTTTCTATATCATTCAGGCTTTGAAGTTTTTCTAGAGGGATTATCTTTAGATTAAGAGAATAAGGTTTTTCCAAATTGTTTGTTTTGGAAGTATATGTAAACCCCACATAGTAAGTTTGATTGTACTTAAATACAATAGGTCCAGACTGCGTGAATGTATCCGTTTGAATAGCCCATAAAACTTTAGGTTTTTTTTGATTAGTTATATCAATAGCAAATAAAGTATATCCTTGTTTATTGCAGATATTACACTCACTACTTAGAAAATCGCTTATTATTGGTAGTTTACATACTAACGTATTAAAATTTTTATAAAAGTTTGCAAATAGTGGAACATTGCATATAAATTTATCCCACTCATTAATACCTATACTGATAGGCTTTAGCAATTGATTTTTTTCCTCATTAGTATGAACTTCCAAGAATTTCTGATAAAAAAGATATGATAAGGTATGGCATTCTGAAGAGCAAAAGAGAGAATTTTCTAGTTCTCCAATTATAATAGTTTCCTTTTTACCATCTCCATTGTAATCTATATGGGTTATATAGAATGGTATTGCTTTTTCACTTTCTAGAAGCTGATACAATTTACCATTTTTTATATCATCTTTATGTTGTAAGGCAAAAATAGAGTATGTTAAACAGGGACTTTCAACAGTTTTTATACCCGTTAAAATACGATTGTGTGCAAAAACAGGAATAGCACTATTAAGTAATAGCGTTATTCCTAAACCCTTATAAAGCTTCTTCCACATAATAACCCTCCCAAAAATTTTTTCTCTCTAAAAACTAATATTAGTGCTGATGAAACAAGGGAACAACATCCGTTTCGTAAACTAGCTTTAGAATTTCGGGGCGTAAAACCGCCTGCGGCTCGCCGTGGTAGTGTAGACGCCTGTTTATACAGACCGCCTTGTCCACGTAGCGCCAAACCACACCCACATCGTGGGTGACCATTATTACGGTGAAACCTTTTTCGTCCCGAAGGGCTTTTATAAGCTCGTAAAAACTCTGCTGACCGGGGAAGTCTATGCCGGTGGTCGGTTCGTCAAGCAATAGCAGTTTTGGTTCCCCGACGACCGCCCTCGCCAGGTTTACCCTCTGCTGCTGTCCCCCCGAGAGGTTTGAAAACCTTTCCCCCGCCAGGTGTCCGACGCCGAAACGCTCCATCGTTTGGAGTGCCCTCTTTACTTTTTCCTCTTTTGGGAGGTCTTTATACCAGAGACCCAAAAGAACCACGTCGAGTGCCGAAAGACAGCTCTCCCTCTTGAAGTTAACCTTTTGGGGGAGATACCCAACGAGGTGTCCCTTTACCGCCTCCTTTGGGGGTTTTCTGAAAATCTCAACCCTACCGCGGGTGGGATTTATCAAACCCAAAAGGGTTTTTAGGAAAGTTGTCTTTCCACCCCCGTTTGGTCCCACTACGGCGACGATTTCCCCCCGGTAGATTTTTAGGTTTATATCCTCCAAAATGGTCTTTCCCTCTATCTCCACATAGAGGTTTTCGACGTTAACCGCCACAGGTCTGAATTTTTTTTCCATTTAGAAAAAAATTGGAGAATAGCCTGTAAATGTCCAAAACCTACGACATTTCCCTAAGGAGATTAATAAAAGATATTCCTGTAAACTTTTTGAGGTTAGTTTTTAACAAGTCTTTCGACCCAAACGAGGCGAGGTTTTTAGATGTAAAACTCCCTAAGCTGTTCGAAAGGGAAGCAGACCTAATCGTGGAATATAAGGGAGAGATTTACCACCTCGAGTTGCAATCGACCGACGACCCCAAAATGGGTTTAAGAATTCTTTATTACCACCTCCTCATTTTGGAGAATCACGGAAAAATTCCACACCAGGCGGTGGTATATGTGGGTGAGAAACCCTTAAAGAGGATGTCTCCAATCGTTGAAACAGACACCTTGAGGTTTGAATATCGGTTAATAGACCTCAATAAGGTTGATTGTTCCTCGCTTTTAAGCTCCCCCGAACAGAGCGATTGGGTTCTCTCTATCCTCTGTAGGATGGAAAACGAAAATAGAACCCTAAAAGAGTTATTGACCAAATTTTTAACACTACCGCAACCCAAGAGGGAGAAATACCTAAACTATCTACTGCACATTGCGAGGTTGAGACCTAAAAGATTAAATATCCTTCATAGGGAGGTTCAAAAAATGCCTATCACCATTGACCTCGAAAAAGACCCCTTATTTCTGCAAGGAATGGAAAAAAAAGCCCGTGAGGATGCTATAAAGCTATATAAGAAACTCCGATTGAAGCCAGAGCAAATAGCGGAAGTTTTAGAGATAGATGAGAAGAAAGTTAAAAAATGGCTAAAAAAGGAGGGGCTTTTAGAAAATCCTTCATAAAATTTTTTCCCCTACATGGCGTATATAGCCCCCGTTTCCGACCCGCTCAAGCTCGACGTTAAAAACCTAAACTTCTACTACAACGGCTTTAGAGCCCTAAAGAATATAAACCTCCCCGTTCCGGAAAAGAGGGTGACCGCTCTAATAGGTCCCTCCGGGTGCGGCAAGACTACCCTCCTTAGATGTTTCAACAGAATGCACGACCTCTATCCCGGAAACCGCTACGAGGGGGAGATTATCCTCTACCCCGACGGGATTAATATTCTCTCACCCGATATAGACCTGATAGAGCTTAGAACCCGTATAGGTATGGTCTTCCAAAAACCCACCCCCTTCCCGATGTCGATATTCGACAACGTAGCCTTCGGTTTGAGGCTTAGAGGCATAAAGGACAAGAGCGAACTGGAAGCCCGCGTTGAAGATGCCCTTAAAAAGGCGGCTCTCTGGAATGAGGTAAAAGACCGCCTCCACGAAAACGCCTTTTCCCTTTCGGGCGGACAGCAGCAGAGACTCGTTATAGCCCGCGCCATAGCGGTGGAACCGGAGGTTTTGCTCTTCGACGAACCGACTTCCGCACTCGACCCCATTTCAACCGCGAAGATTGAGGAACTCGTTTTGGAGCTCAGAGACCAGCTAACCATTATCATCGTCACCCACAACATGCAGCAGGCTTCCAGGGTCTCCGACTACACCGCCTTTATGTATATGGGCGAACTTATAGAGTTTGGACCCACCGAGCAGATATTTACCAACCCCAGGGAGAAATTAACCGAGGACTACATCACCGGTCGTTTCGGTTAATCCCCTTCCCCTTTGGGGGATTGAAATTAAAAGGGACTCAAAGCGGATAGAAACCTTCTAACCCCGTAGAGGAATATCTCTTTAAAGGTCAGTTCCCCCCTCAGGAATTGGAAAAATTCCTCCAAATCCCTCGGTTGGACTTTTTTAAACAGTAATCCCTGAAAGTTGTAAGCCAAGCCGCCGGTTAGGTAGGCGAAGAGAAACTCCCTTTCGAGGGTTTTTAATCTTTTCCCGTAACATCGGCGGGTCTCTTCCAAGCTTTCGGAGAGGCAGTCGGCGAAGATGTGGGCTTGCCTTACGGCGTAGTAGATGCCCTCTCCCAAAACGGCGTCGGTTGCGCCCGAGGCGTCCCCCAAGAGGAAGAGCCTCCCCTCACCCTTGATTAGACTTCCCTTAGAGGTGGGTATAAACCACCCCTTCAGGGAAAGTATTTTCTTACCCCTCAAAAGGGGGTGGTTTTCTATGTAATCCTTTAGGAGGTCTCGGAGATTTCTCACCTCACCCTTTAGGGATGCAAGACCAACGCTAACCCTATCCTCCCCGTGGGGAAAGACCCAACCGTAACCCCACTTTACGAGACCTATATCGATAAAGACCTCGTCCATATCCCCTATGCGGGTTTCGACTATCGCCTCCACAACGGGAACCGGTTTTCTATCGTATCCGTAAACCCTTAAGGTTCGACTCAAAGCCCCGTCCGCCCCCACGAGGTATTTGGCTCTGTAGCTTCCCCTGTCGGTTTCGACCTCTATATAGTTCCCGTAGAGGTTTCTAAAGTTTAGAAAGGTCTCCCCCTGGTGGACTTCTGCCCCCTCATCCTCCGCCTTTAGGGTCAGATATAGGTCAAAAGAGGCACGGTCGACAATTTTAACAACCGGCTCTTTGGAGCGGGCATTTACGTAGCGCTCCCCCCTCCAGCCGAGGTTTCCGCCGTAAATCGTATTCAAAACGGCATTCTCCCAGTCGGGGGGGAGGTATTTGTCAGCCCTTAGCGATACAGCCCCGGCACAGAGCTTGGGACGGGGTAGCCTTCTTTTTTCTATTAACAAAACTTTGAAGCCTATACGGGATAGGAGGCGGGCGGCTGTCGCACCGGCGGGACCCGCCCCCACAACGACGACATCGTAAACCCTCACCGAAGGGAAAGATATAAAACACACCACCGGGCGGTCTCAAAATTGCAAATATCACCTTTCGGGGTCAAGGAAATACCCCTCCCCAAAGGGGCAAAATATAAACCTATTGACCGATGGAGTTTACCTACATAACCGACACCGAAACCCTAAGGGGCGAGCTTAAGAAATTGGAAGATTCCCCCTACCTGTATCTGGATATAGAGACCACCACCCACGAGGATTTTACCAAAACAAAAATCCGACTGGTGCAGTTCGGAGACGACAAAAACACCTTGGTGGTCGACCTCTTCGAGTGTCCCCAATGTGCGGAGCTGCTGAAGGAATTTCTCCCCAAAAAGGCTTGGATTGGGCATAACCTCAAGTTCGATATCAAAAACCTCTACTACCACTACGGGATAGAACCCCTCACCACCTTCGACACCTTTATAGCCTCGGTTCTCCTCGGAAACGAGCGCAACAGCCTCCAGGCGGTGGTCGAGAGGTATTTAGGCGAGTATCTCGATAAGAGCGAACAGCTTTCCAACTGGGGCGCCGCCACCCTGACGCAGAGCCAACTCTCCTATGCGGCTAAGGATGTGGAAATCTTGAGAAGACTTTTCCCCATACTCCTTAAGGAGCTAAACGCCAGGGCCGACGGGGGAAAGGAATTTCTGAAAAGAACCCGCGTAGCGGAAATATTCGGTTTGGAAAACCCGGTGGCGATTGTGGAAATGGCGATGGTAAAGGAGACGGGAAAGCTCGAGGCTAACGGCTTTATGGTCGACGTCGAAACCCTCAAAGGGATGCTAAAGAAGTTGAAACTGGAACTTCAAAAGGCGCAGATAAATTTCGTCACCCGCTACGGGAAGGTCGATATCTTCTCCCCCAAACAGGTAGCCCAATTTCTTACCCGCCGTTTAGGTCTAAAACTTCCCTCCACCAAAAAGGGGAATGCGGCTACCGACGATAAAACCCTTTCGGAGTATATAGACAACCCCGCCGTAGCGGAGATAGTGAGAATTAGGAAACTCAAAAAGGTCTACGACAAAATTCGCGAGCTGGTGGGTTTCGTCCGCGAGGACGGGAGGGTCTACCCCGAATTCAAACAAATAGGGGCTAAGACCGGTCGTATGGCGGCGAGTTCCCCCAACGCCCAAAACATTCCCCGAGACCTGAGGAAGATATTCCGAGCCCCGGAGGGTAAAAGGCTGGTAATAGCCGACTTTTCGCAGATAGAGCTGCGCATCGCCGCCGAGTATGTGAACGAGGAGAGGATGATAGAGGCTTTCAAAAAGGGAGAGGATATGCACGTGATTACCGCCTCGCTAGTTTTGGGAAAGAATAAAGAGGAGGTCACCAAGGAGGAGAGACAACTCGCCAAGGCGATGAACTACGGGCTTATCTACGGGATTTCGGCGAAGGGTCTTATGGAATACGCAAAATTCGGCTACGGCGTCGATATAACCCTCGAAGAGGCTAAGGAGCTTATAAAACGCTTTTTCAAAGCCTTTCCCCGCTTCTACGAGTGGCACAAATCCCTCCGCGAAGCCCTCAGGGAAAAGGGAAGGGTGGAAGGGAAAACCCTTTTGGGAAGGCATTACGTCGCCGAAACCTTTCAGGACGCCGCCAACTATCCCATTCAGGGCACTGGCGCCGATATGCTGAAACTGGCGGTAAACATCTTCTCCCATCAGGCGAAGGAGTGGGGTTACGACGCCAGGATAGTCAACCTCGTTCACGACGAGATTGTCTGCGAAGTTCCCGAAGAACAGGCGGAGGACGTCGCCGAACTACTAAAGGAGAGCATGGAATACGCTGGAAGCTTGCTCCTAAAAGAGGTTCCCGTCGAGGCGGACGTCAATATCTCCCAAAATTGGGAAAAGTAAAACATTACTTCCAAATGGAGTTTTTTTCTCTACAAACCCGTTAAGGGGGAAACCGTTAGACCCTATCCAATCGGTGGAGAGGAATTTTATCCAGCCCCTTAAGGTTTGATGAGGAGCAACACCAAAAGAAAAAAGATTAAAAAAGCTTTCATTTAGATAAAGTAACAACTCTAGGAGGTAAAAAATGGGTTTACTTGAAGGAAAGGTTGCCCTCGTTACAGGAATAGCGAATAAAAATAGCATAGCATACGGTATCGCCAAAGCCTTCAAGCGGGAGGGTGCGAAGCTCGTCCTAACCTATGCAAATGAAAAGATAGGGAGGAAGATAGCGCCTATCGCGGAGGAGCTTGGAGCTGTAGCCTCGATAGAGATGGATGTCTCCTCCGACGAGGCTATAGACAGGGCTTTTGAAGAGATTTCAAAGGTGGTCGACGGTTTGGATATAGTCGTTCATTCCATAGCCTTCGCGCCCGTTGACGAATTCAAGCGTCCCACCCTCTACACCTCCCGCGAGGGCTTCAAAATAGCCATGGATATCAGCGTTTATTCCCTTATAGCCATTACCCAACGCGCCATTAAGCTAATGGAAGGAAGGGAGGGGAGCTTTTTAACCCTCTCCTACTACGGGGCTGAAAAGGTGGTTCCCCACTACAACGTTATGGGAATAGCGAAGGCGGCGCTCGAGAGCACCGTCCGCTATCTCGCCTTCGACCTCGGAAAGATGGGTCACCGCATCAACGCCATTTCTGCGGGTCCCGTTAAAACCCTCGCGGCTAGGGCTATAAGCGGCTTTCACCTTCTCATGAAACACACCATGGAGGTCTCCCCCCTCGGGAGGGGTATAGATATAGAGGATGTGGGCAACGCCGCCGTATTCCTCTGCTCCGATTGGGCTAGGAATATCACCGGCGAGGTTCTCCACGTCGACGCCGGTTACCACGTAATGGGCGTTATGGATAAGGAGGACAACATCGAAAAATAAATGTTAATATCCCTTTAACCTTCCCTTTTTCGGTTCTCAATACAATAGTAATCCCGTTTAAGAAATATCTAATCGGAGGTTTTTTACACAATGAGGACTTGGGCTTTCGGTTATCCCAAACTTGGAGAAAAGAGGGAATACAAGAAACTCTTGGAGGGTTTTTGGAACGGGAAGATAACCGAAGAGGAGTTTTTAAAGGGCATAGAAGACCTCGAAAGGTATAGGTTGGAAACTTACAGGCAATACGTCGACAGCGTTCCCGTCGGGGAGTTAAACCTCTACGACTTCATGCTCGACACCGCCCTAATGCTGGGCGTAATCCCCGAACGCTTTAAGGGTAAAGAGGGTTTGGAACTCTACTACGATATGGCGAGGGGCAAGCAAGCCCTCGAAATGACCAAGTGGTTTAACACCAACTACCACTATCTGGTTCCCGAAATAGAGAAGGCGGAATTCACCCTTAGGGAGAACAAACCCCTCAAGGCTTGGAAGGAGGCTAAGGAGAAGTTCGGCGTAGAGGGCAGACCGGTAATCGTGGGTCCCTACACCTTCCTAAAGCTCTCCAAAACCCTCCAAAAGGTCGGAGAGGAGGGCGGTCTTCCCATTTACCACATGGAGAAGATAGAAGACCCCGCCGTTTTGAAAGCCTTGATGGAAAAACTAATCCCCGTTTACAGGCAAATGCTCGAAGAGCTAAAGGAGGCGGAGGTTAAAGAGGTTCAGATAGACGAGCCGGCATTCGTTCTAAACCTAAACGACGAAGAGGTTGCAATTATCGAGGACGCCTACAAAAAGTTGACCGAAGGGCTTGAGGGAATAGACCTTTATATAGTTACCTACTATGAGGGTATAGACGACCAATACTTCGAAAGAATCGTAAACCTACCCGTTACCGGTATAGGTTTGGATTTCGTATCCTCCGAGAGGAACCTAAAGAATATCCGCCAAAAGGGGTTCCCCAAAGGTAAAAAACTGGTCGCCGGCGTGGTTCCCGGTAGGAACGTCTGGAGGCTCGACCTCAACAAAACCGTCGAGCTTCTAAGGGAGCTGGCAAATATCGTCGGCGAGGAAAACCTTATAATCTCCAACGCGCAACCCCTCTACCACCTACCGATAACCGTAGAGCCCGAAAATAAACTCCCCGAAGGGCTAAAGGAGAGACTATCGTTCGCTAAAGAGAGACTGCAAGAAATTGCCCTCCTCAAAAAGCTCCTCGAGGGCGACGAGGCGGCTAAGAAGAAGGCGGACGAAATTTCCGCACTGCTAGCCCAACCCTTCGGAAGAAACGAGGAGGTCGTCGCCAGAATTAAAAACCTCAAGGAGGAGGACTTTGTCAGGAAACCTTCCTACCCCGAAAGGGATAAGGTTCAAAGGGAACAGCTGAAGTTGCCCCTATTCCCTACGACCACAATAGGTTCCTTCCCTCAAACTCCCGACGTTAGGAAGGCTAGGGTTAAATATAGAAAAGGGGAACTATCGGAGGAGGAATACAAGAAATTCATCCAAGGGAAAATTAAAGAGGCTATAGAACTCCAAGAGGAGCTTGGACTTGACGTTTTCGTCCACGGTGAGTTTGAGCGTTCCGATATGGTCGAATACTTCGCCGAACTGCTCGACGGAATAGCCACCACATCCCACGGTTGGGTAATCTCTTACGGTTCGAGGGTTTACAGACCTCCCATAATTTACGGAGACGTTTCCAGACCTAACCCGATGACCGTCGAGTGGATAACCTACGCCCAAAGCCTCACCGATAAACCGGTCAAGGGTATGCTAACGGGACCGGTAACCATTCTAAACTGGTCCTACGCCAGGGAGGACATCCCCAGAAGCGAGATAGCCTACCAGATAGGTTTGGCAATTCTCGACGAGGTTCTCGACCTCGAGAGAAACGGCATAAAGATTATCCAAATAGACGAGCCCGCCTTCAGGGAAGCCGTTCCCATAAAGAAAGAGGAGTGGGAAGGCTACTTCGATTGGGCTATAAAAGCCTTCAGACTCTCCAACGCAAAGGTCAAGCCCGAAACCCAAATTCACACCCACATGTGCTATTCCGACTTCAACGACATCATCGAGCAGATTTACGAAATGGACTTCGACGTGATATCCATAGAGGCGTCTCGCTCCAAGGGCGAGATTATCGAAGCCTTTGAAAGGTTCGGCAAATGGGATAGGCAGATAGGTGTGGGCGTTTACGATATCCACTCGCCCGCGATACCGACCAAGGAGGAGATGAAGGCGGTTATGCTCCGCGTTATGAAAGTCCTCCCCAAAGAGCTCCTGTGGGTTAACCCCGACTGCGGACTGAAAACCAGGAAGTGGGAAGAGGTTATTCCCGCCCTCAAAAATATGGTCGAAATGGCTAAAGAACTCAGAAAGGAATACGGAAACAAATAAAAACCAACTTTTGGTTTTAATATTTCCCCCTCATGGGGGTTTTGAAATTTTTTTCTATCCTCACGTTGGTTTTAATGCTAATTTCACCTTTGGAAGGTTTTTCAAATCAAAATAACACCACTTCGTGTTGGGAAAATTTTAAAAACTGCCAAAGTATTTGCGAAAAAAGATATCTTAAAGATGAAAATGAAACAGCCGCCTACAAGGGGTGTTTATTTAGGTGCGAATTGAACCTAAAAACTTGTAAAGCAAAAAAAGTTTGGGGAGAAGTTAAGCCGAAATTAGAGGAAAAATATGAAACCTTCAAAGAGTGGTTTAAGGGATTTCTCCAAAAGTAGGAATGGGTAAAGGGAAAAAAATTCCGAAAGAAGGGTTAAGTTCCGAACTCCCAACTTTGGAGGTATTTAATCTGTTCGGGGGTTAGCTCGTCTATCTCGACCCCTAGGGCTTCCAACTTGAGGCGGGCAACCCTCTCGTCTATCTCCCGCGGGACGGGATAAACCTTCTTTTCCAATTCGGCGTGGTGTTCCTTAATGTATTTGGCACTTAGGGCTTGGTTTGCAAAGGACATATCCATCACCGACGCGGGATGTCCCTCCGCCGCGGCGAGGTTTACCAGCCTACCGTCGGCTAGAACGTAAATCCTCCTGCCGTCTTTGAGTTTGTATTCTTTCACGTTGGGACGGACTTCCCTAATTTCGACAGCCATAGCCTCGAGGTCGTGGAGGTCTATTTCGACGTTGAAGTGACCGCTGTTTGCGACTATCGCGCCGTCCTTCATAACCTCGAAGTGCTCCTTCCTTATAACTGAGGTGTTTCCGGTCACGGTAACGAAGAAGTCGCCGAGCTTAGCCGCTTCTTTCATCGGCATAACGAGGTATCCGTCCATTCTCGCCTCGAGGGCTTTTATCGGGTCGACCTCGGTAACGATAACGATTGCACCCATTCCGCGCGCCCTCATGGCAACGCCTTTACCGCACCACCCGTAGCCGGCTACGACGAAGTAGGAACCCGCCAGCAGTCTGTTGGTTGCCCTTAAAATCCCGTCTATGGTAGACTGTCCGGTGCCGTAGCGGTTGTCAAAGAGGTGTTTTGTAAGTGCGTCGTTAACCGCGATTATGGGAAACTTCAACACGCCGTCCTTTTCCATAGCGCGCAGACGTATAACACCGGTGGTCGTCTCCTCCATCCCGCCCCAAATTTGGTCTGCGAGTTCGGGATACTCCTTGTGTATCGTCGAAATGAGGTCTGCCCCGTCGTCTATCACTATCTGGGGTTTTCTCTTAATAATCTCCCTTAGGTGTTGGTAATAGGTTTCCCTATCCTCACCCCTTATGGCGAAAACGGGGATGTCGTAGTATTTGACCAGTGCCGCCGCAACGTCGTCCTGGGTGGAAAGGGGGTTCGATGCGGTTAGATAAACGTCCGCGCCACCCCTCTTTAGGGTTATCATAAGATTGGCAGTTTCGGTGGTCACGTGGAGACAAGCCCCTATCGTTACACCTTTAAAGGGTTTCTCCCTCTCGAACTCCTCGCCAATTTTTTGGAGGACGGGCATATCCCTTCCCGCCCACTCGATGCGGTTCTTACCCAAATCCGCCAGCGACAAATCCTTTACGTGGTATTCCATAAAGTGAAATAGCTTAAGCCTGCGGGGGATTTTTAAAATTATTGACTATGTTCGATATCCACTTTTTCGAAAGAGACCCCTACGCCCCCGTCAGGCACTGCTACGCCGTCGGAAATGTCCTTTACCACACGAAGAGTCAGTATCAGGAAATTTTGGTCTTCGAAAATCCCTTCTTCGGTAAGGTTTTGGTGCTGGACGGGGTGGTTCAGCTAACCGAGAGGGACGAGTTTATATACCACGAGATGTTAGCCCACGTCCCCCTGATGGCTCACCCCAACCCTAAAAAGGTGCTGATTATAGGCGGGGGGGACGGGGGAACCCTGAGGGAGGTTTTAAAGCACGATACGGTCGAGGAGGCTATTCTGGTAGATATAGATAAAGAGGTTATAGAGACCTCCAAAAAGTTTTTCCCCTCTCTATCGAAGTCCTTCTACGACCCACGGGCGATAGTGGTCAACGAGGACGGCGTTAAATACCTCCAGGACTACGAAAACGAGTTTGACGTGATAATAGTCGATAGCACCGACCCGGTTGGGTTTGCCTATGCGCTAACCACCGAGGAGTTTTTCAAAACCGTTTTCAGGGCGCTCAAGGAGGACGGTATTTACGTGGGTCAGAGCGAGTCGATACACTACCACCCCGACATCGTCAGGAGATTTCAAAACAACCTAAAGGCGGTCTTTCCCGTAGTAGACCTCTACACGGCGGTGATACCCACCTACGCCGGTTATTGGTGGACTTTCTCCATAGCGAGCAAAAAGCATTCCGTTAGGGAACCCAAAAGGGCGAAGACCTTTGAAACGAAATACTACTCGGAGGTGGTTCACAGAAATTCCTTCCTACCGGAGGAGCTCTACGAAAAACTAATCATTAAGGGAGAATGGTTGTAAAAAGGTTCCTTCAATCTTTTTCAGTTTTCTGTAATTTAAAAGGTTAATTTAAAAGGTAAAGTTAAACATTCCATATAGAGATATAAAAGTTTTTAAAAACGCTCCCTACAAGGATTATTCCTGTTTTGTTTCAATCCCTTTTAGGGACACAAAAACATCGTAGGGTCCATGCAGGGTTTTGGAAAATACTCGTTTAATCCTATACAGGATATAACTACAGCGAAAAAATTTCTATATCATTGAAGGATATGAATAGTCGCAATCCCTTCTAGGGACATAACAATACGACCTTTTTTACTACCTTTGGAACATTTCGGAAGGGTTTCAATCCCTTATAGGGACATAAAAACAAAGGTGAGTCTACCCTTATTAAGTTGCCAAGGAACCCAACCTTTGCCTGGGTTTAAAGAATATCAAACCAACCTTTAGGAGTCAAGCAAAAATTGACCCTTTGAGTCAACCCTAAGTGGACATTAATCACTTGGGGTGTGCCTTCTCGTTGAAACTCTAAAGCAAAATTCAATCCTGCAAAAGGTTTTTGTCAATTTTCAATCCATTACTTGTCATCAAATCTTGAGTCTGACATTATAAAGTCAAGCGAGATTTAATGCTGTATCTCAAAAAGCGTAGAAACGGAATAACTAGCCCTTTTCCCTCTTGGGTTAAACTAAATCCCGATGTCCGCAAACTATGTTATGGATATCAACAAAATTAGGGAGTATCTCCCCCACCGTTACCCCTTTCTGTTGGTAGACCGCATACTAGAGATAGAGGTTCCCAAGCGGATAGTCGGCATAAAGAATGTAACGGTCAACGAACCCCAATTTATGGGGCACTTTCCCACACTTCCGATATTCCCGGGGGTTTTAATTCTCGAGGCTATGGCGCAGGTAGGGGGTATTCTGCTGATAGAGAGCCTCCAATTAGAAATTGGGAAATACGCCATACTCTATGCGGGGGTGGATAACGCCCGTTTCAAACGCCCCGTCGTTCCCGGCGACACCATGGTTATAGAGATGGAGAGTATCGTTATGAAAAAGCGTCTATCCAAAATGAAGGGGGTTGTAACGGTGGACGGCAAGGTTGCCGCCGAGGCGGTTATCATGGCTTCGGTTGTGGAAACGGAAAAGCTCAAGGGCTGATGGAGGTAAACTTCAAAGTTTGGCTTGAGGAGGGAGGCGAGCCCCTCCTCAGCTTTGGGAAATACCTCCTCCTCAAGGAGGTTGAAAAAACCGGTTCCATAAAGAGGGCTTCCCAAAAACTCGGTATTCCCTACAAGAAAGCCCACATTTACCTGAAACTTTTGGAGGAGCGTCTCGGGAAACCCCTCCTAAAACGGGAGAGGGGAAGGGGAACCACCCTAACGGAGGAGGGGAGGAGAATCCTCTCCCTTTACGGGGAGATTTTTGAGGATTTCCAAAAACTGGCGGAGAAGTGGAACGAGCGCCTCAAGAGGTCTGAATAGTTTCGAAGACACCCATGGAGGTAAACTTTTCAAACCTCTCCCTCAAAAGGGTTTCTATATCCTTCTTTGTTAACTCCTCGAGGGTCTTCTTTAGGCAGTATCGGACAACCCTCGCGGTGGCTATCAGGTCAACGTGAGCCGCCCCATAGGGTTCGGGTATTACGCCGTCTATTACTCCCAGCTCCAAGAGGTCTTTCGCCGTCAGGCGCAGAGCCTCCGCCGCCTGTTCCACCGCCTTTTGGTCTTTCCACAGAATTGCGGCGCAACCCTCGGGGGATATAACCGAATAGACCGAGTTCTCGAGCATGTAGACGCGGTCGGCTACGGCTAGAGCCAGCGCCCCGCCCGAACCGCCTTCGCCTATCACAATAGAGACGGTGGGAACCTTTAGATACGCCATGGTGTAGATGCTGTCGGCTATA
>JALVTI010000115.1 GCA_027035985.1 Aquificales bacterium
CCCGTAGGGCATCGGCAGAGGGAAGATTAAAGGCAAGAAAATTTGCGGAGTTGTTGGCTTCGGGGGGATTTACTGTAATATCGGGCGGTGCGGAGGGTATAGATAGGAGTGCCCACGAAGGTGCTTTAGCGGTAGGGGGGAAAACGGGTGTCATTTTGGGAGAAGGTCTCTATCACTTCATTCGGCGAAATAAAAACTTTGCCGAAAGGATATTAAAAAATGGCGGTTTTATACTCTCCCAATTCAACCTTTTGACGCAAGGGGCTAGATGGACTTTTCCACAAAGAAATGGGTTAATAGCATATTTCGGTTTTTACGGAACACTCGTTGTAGAGGCTCCCCAAAAAAGTGGTGCTTTAATAACCGCCGATTACGCCCTTAAATTGAAAAGACCGCTCTTTACCTATCTAAACTGCGTTCAAAGTGTATCCTTTAGGGGAAACCTTTCGCTGGTAAAGGATTGTAAGGCTCGCCTTATAACGGAAGAGGAAGGACTGTTGAAACTTTTGGAGGAACGGGTTTCCACGGTTCCTTTAAGCGGAGGAGAAAGTGTAAGTGCTCCCCGTGAGGAAAAACATGGTAAGGATACACTTGAAGAGGTTTTAAAGGAAAAACCCCGAACCTTTGATGAATTGTTGGGATTGACCAAACTATCGGAGGATGAGCTTTTGGAACGGTTAACCTTTTTGGAATTGGAGGGGAAGGTTGTTCAAGACGGGGGTTTTTACCGATGGGTGGGCTAATTTATGGTTAGATGCCGGTATATGTATCTACACTTCCGCAGGACAAAAATTTTGAAATCAACCTTGAAGAATTAAAAAAGTTTGCCAAAAAGTTGTTGGAGGCGGTGGGGAGGAAGGATTTGGAATTAAGTTTGGTTTTTACCGACGATGAAACTATAAAAGCACTCAATAGGGAGTGGAGGCAAAAGGATAAACCTACCGATGTGTTGTCGTTTCCTCAAGATTTTCCCGACCGTTCCTTTAGGAGGGATTCAAATACACCCGAAGAAGACCTAAAAGGAGCTTTAGAGCAATGCAAAAATTGTCGGGTTTTGGGGGATATAGTTATTTCGGTAGATACGGCGCGCAGACAGGCGGAGGATTTTGGGTGGTCTTTGGAAGATGAATTAAAGCGTCTTATACTTCACGGTTTTGTTCACCTTCTGGGGTTTGACCACGAAAAATCCTCCTTCGATGAGGAACGGTTTAGGAGGCTTGAGGAACTTTTACTGGACAGAATTGGACATGGTAAACCTTTAAAGGGTTTCTAATCTTCTCTTTCCGTAACTCGATGAGGATAGATTTTTCCCCTCCTCCCGAAGTGTTTAGAGCTTTCGAAATACCCTTTGATGGAGGTTGGTTAAACCCTCCAACGGTGGATACAACAGACCTCTTTATTCGCCATAGGCTGGAAAGCTCTCATTTTGCCATAAAGAGGGTAGTTAAAAATATAGAAACCGCTTTGGGTTTCTTTCGATTGCTCGACGATACCCTCGGGAGGGTGGTCGACATTCTTCAAAAGATTAAATCCCTTGCGGTGGAAG
>JALVTI010000116.1:0-1251 GCA_027035985.1 Aquificales bacterium
TGAAGAAAAAACACCCCGGTTTGGAGCATACGCTTTCCACCTGCGGTTCCCCCGAGGAGGCTGTAAAGATAAGAGACCGCTATTGGGAGCTTATCGATAGGGGTGGCGGAACCATCGCCTTCGGCTTTGGCGGTAACCCCAAAGACCCGAGCGGTGTAAGGGGAGGTCCCGTTTTCGAGGTGCTCTTTAACATCCACTACCACCTCAAAAAACTCGGATTGAGGGACAAGTTCAGGTTGGTTTTCTTCGCGCCGATGCCCAAACCCGGTAAGAGGTTGGGGGAGAAAAACGCCGATAAGGTTTTCGATTTCTTCAAAAAGATAGGTGTCGAATACAAAGTGGGTGTGAAGATAAAGGAATTCCAACCCGACGGGATACTCTTCGAGGACGGGGAGAAAATTCAGAGCGACCTAACCATATTTACCCCGGCGATAGACGGGCATCCGGTTTACAAAAACGCTTCCGATTTGCCCCTAAACGAAGCCGGCTTCATCAAAATAGACGAATACTGTTCCGTGCCGGGAACCGACTACACCGTTTGGGCTGTAGGCGACGCGGCGGCTATAGAGGGTCCCGAATGGAGGGCTAAACAGGGGTACCTTGCGGAGGTTATGGGAAGAATTGTTGCACGAAATATAGAAAGGCTCATTCAGGGTAAACCTCAAGAGATGGAAAGCTATTTGCCCCACGTCCACATAGTGTGTTTGATGGATATGGGTCCTTGGGGTGGTATTCTTTTTGCGAGAAACCACAAGAGGGCGGTAATGATACCCCTCCCCAAAGTGGGACACTGGTTAAAAAAACTCTGGGCGTGGTATTACAAAAATTCCAAACTCGGAAAGATACCCCGTATCCCCGGTTTCGACGCACCTTAAGGTCTTTCCCTTTCAACCCTCCAATTGGGGGTTAATTTTTCCTCAAAACCCTTTAAAGGTTCTTCGAGAAACAAAAACCGCTTTTGGGAACAAATCCCATTAAACTTTATAGGGTTAGACTCAAGATTTAATGACAAGTTATGGATTGAAAATTGACAAAAACTTTTTGCAGGATTGAGTTTTGCCTTAGAGTTTCAACAAAAGGACACACACCGGGATATTAATGTCAATATAGGGTTGACCGAAAAGTTCAATTTTTGCTTGACCTTTTTAGGTTGGTTTGATATCCTTAAAACCCAAGTAAGGGTTAGGTTCTTTGGTAACTTAATATGGTCAGACTCACCTTTGTTTTTATGTTCCTATAAGGGATTGAAAC
>JALVTI010000116.1:1351-6721 GCA_027035985.1 Aquificales bacterium
TGTTTTTATGTTCCTATAAGGGATTGAAACTATGCCAGATAGACGCAAGCGATTAGAAGAGCTAAAGTTTTTATGTTCCTATAAGGGATTGAAACAGGGCTTGGGAAAGTGATATGTCAAACATATAAGCGTTTTTATGTTCCTATAAGGGATTGAAACAGTCTTCTCTCTATTTGTCTATCCCTTTCGGCGTTTGTTTTTATGTCCCTATAAGGGCTTAAACCAAACCGATAACCCTTAACGTTCCAACGCAATAAGCGACCAATCACCTCCTTACAAAGTTTTAAGAAGGTTTAAGACCTCGAAAAGGAAGACCTTATTTTTTCCTCAAAAAGAGTTTTAGAAGTCTGTTCAGACCACAAAAGGGTTATTCGGTAAACCTCTCCTTCCGCCAAAGGGTAAAAATAACGGATTCAATCCACCAAATGGGCAATCAAAATTTTTCCTACTCTAGGAGTTGATTGAAAACCCAACCGTTATAGGTGGGATGGATTTTTGCGGAGATAATGTTTCCCTATGAAATTCGGCGTTGCGGTCTTTCCGGGTTCTAACTGCGATTACGACACCTACTATGTTATAGACGAGGTTTTAAATAAACCGGTTAAGTTCCTCCATTGGGAGGATAGGAAGATAGATGTCGACTGCGTGGTTATACCGGGGGGGTTTTCCTTCGGCGACTACCTCAGACCGGGTGCGCTCGCCGCGAGAACACCTCTTGCGGAGGCTATATACGATTTTGCCGAAAGGGGTGGATTGGTTATTGGTATCTGCAACGGGTTTCAGATACTCACCGAAATGCACCTCTTACCGGGTGCGTTAATACCCAACCGCCAATTGAAGTTCGTTTGTAAACCGGTTTACCTAAAGGTGGAGAACAACCAAACACCTTTCACCTCCAAGTTGGAAAAGGGTGCGGTGATAAATATTCCGATAGCCCACCACGACGGGAATTTTTACGCCCCTCCCGAACAATTAGAGGAGTTGGAGAGAAACGGACAGGTCGTTTTGAGATACTGTTCCCCGGAGGGGGAGGTTTCTCCCGAATACAACCCCAACGGGAGTCTGAACAACATAGCGGGTATAGTCAACAAGAGGGGAAACGTGTTCGGTCTAATGCCCCACCCCGAAAGGGCGAGTGAAAACGAATTGGGAAACAATAACGGGTTATTCATTTGGTACTCTCTCTTAAAGGAGGGGTAATTAAGAGTCCCCTTTTGGGATTCTTTTGTTCTTCCACACTAAAGGAAGGAAGGATAAAAAAAACCTATTAGGTGTATTTAGAGATAATCTCCTTAAAGCGTTTGGTGTTGTCCTCGACCTCCACCGGGTCGTCGGAGGAGAATATCGCCGAACCGACTACAATCCAATCGGCACCCGCTTTTAGAACATCTTCCACATTGTGGAGTTTTATACCTCCGTCCACCTCTACGGCGACCCTATCTTCCAAACCAAGTTCCACCAAGAGGTTCTTGAGTCTCTCTATTTTCCCCAAGGCGGTGGGTATAAATTTCTGCCCACCGAAGCCGGGGTTTACCGACATAACCAAAACGTAGTCCACAAAGGGGAGGATATCCCTTAAAAACTCCACCGGTGTGGCGGGGTTTACCACCACCCCCGCTTGGGAATCCAGTTCCTTTATCAAGGAAACCGTCCGGTGGAGGTGTCTTTCGGTCTCCCAGTGGACGGAAACGGCGTTTGAGCCGTTTTTAACGAATTCCGGTATGTAGGCGGTCGGGTTTTCTATCATCAGGTGGCTGTCGATAAAGGTATTCACCCTTCGGGAGACCGCACCGACCACCGAGGCGCCAAAGGTGAGGTTGGGAACGAAATGCCCGTCCATCACGTCCATGTGTAGCCCGTCGGCGCCTCCCCTCAGGGTAGCCTCGACCAGCTCGCCCAATTTCCAAAAGTCGGCGTTGAGTATGGAGGGTAGGAGTCTCTTTTCCACCATCACTTTAATAGTCTCCACCGATTACCCTTATAACTCCTACCATGGGAGAGGATTTAAAAAAGCTCCTTTTAAAGGTCAAGGAATTCTTTTCCACCCCCCACGGGAGTTTCTTGGGATTTGTCCTAATTTTGGTGGTTGTAAAGCTCTTTTTCGCCGAAGCCTACAATATCCCGAGCCGCTCGATGGAACCGACCCTCCTGCAGGGGGATTTTATCCTCACCAATAAGTTGGTCTACCGCTTCGCCGACCCCCGAAGGGGGGATATAGTGGTGTTCCAATACCCCTACGGGATAAGGGATTACGGGAAGAATGTCGACTTCGTCAAGCGGGTTGTCGGTCTGCCGGGTGATGTGATAGCGTTTCACAACGGGTTTCTCACGATAAACGGGAAACCCCTGAAGTATAAAAAGGTAAAGGAAACCCCCGAGGCGGTTATCTACGAAGAATTTATCCCCAGAAGGGACGGCTCCTATGTGAAACACCTCGTCAGGTACGAAAAAAATCCCCCGAAAGCCGCCCTCATAGGTCGCTTTGGGGTGCTAAGGGACGCAATCCCCGCTTCGGCGTGCCTCCACGTGTCGGAGGTCAGCCCCTACATCTGCGACGAGATTAAAGTCCCGAAGGGCTACTACTTCGTTATGGGGGACAACCGCGACAACAGCGAGGACAGCCGCTATTGGGGCTTTTTGGCGCGCGGGCTGATAAAGAGCACCCCCTTTGTCATCTACTTTTCGGGGGAGGTTCCCCACCTTTCGCCGAGGCAGGCGGACATCTTCAGCGGTATAACGCAGTTGATACACGCACTTCTCCACCCCCGATGGGATAGAATTGGAAAGCCTCTAATATACTAATTTCCTTTTGGAGTCCAAGATAAGGTTTAAGGAGGTAAAAAATGGAACTATGGGCTAAGATAGGCGATGAAAAGGTAAAACTCCAGGGTTCTATGCTTAGCGTAATGGAGCAACTCCTTCAAAAGGCTAACGAAAAGGGCGGTGAGGTTCAACTGCTTTCCTTCCACGCCGGTCAAAAGGAGAGGAGAAGGCTAAAGAGGGAACTCCGCGCGGCAAATAAAAACCTTGTTGAAGCCGCAAGAAATTATGTCCGTTGGGCTTATCAAATAGAAGCCCGCAAAATAAGAAGACAAATTAAGGAACTTAAGAAGAAAGAAAGGGTTAACTCCAAAGGTATAAGGTTCCTGCCCAAAGGTGTCCAAAAGAAAATTGAAGAACTGGAAGCCCGCCTCGCCGAAGTTAATCAGAAAGCAGCCATATAAAAATTTTCCTTAAAGAATCTAAAAGGGAATTTTTCCTTTTTCTCTCCAACCTTATAGGTTCGGTGTAGATAGACCGCTTCGATTTCTTTAATTGTTTTTCCAGCTTTTTTAAATCCTTATTGAGTTTCTTAAAGTTATAGGGTAATTCCCTCAATTCGGGTTTAAAGTCGCCGATGAATTCCCTTAAAGATATAAGTTCTTTAATTGCCTTCCTGCGTTCGTTTTTTTCGATAAGTTCACCTATTATGGCGAGGGTTTTTAATATTCGAAACATTAAAAGTTCCCTTTTTTCGTTCAAGTAGGGTAGGTAATCCTCTAAATAAAATATTGTTTCCCCATAAAGACCTTCGTTAAATAACCTAATAGCGTTTTCTATAACCTCCCACCCGTTCAGAGGTTTGGAAAAATTTTCCCATTTTTGGGATATATACCAATATCTGTACACCTTTTGGCAGAAGTTTTGCTTTAGGAACCCGTAGCGGGGGTCTATGCTCAGGAAACTTTCCCCCGAAGGGTTGTAGGTTATTAAGCCGCTCCCTTTAATGAACTTGTCGCCTTCATCCCTCAAATAAAAGAGTTCCAATTCCAACAGATAATCCCGCCAAGGGTAACTGTCGAAGTCTATCAAGTATTTGTTTAGACATTTTTTCAAACCTTCGAGAGGTATTTCGTCGAGTCCGTATATCCTACTAAGTTGACAATAGCAGAGACCTATATATAGCACATCTTTTTTCTCGGGAAATTCCAATATCTCAAACAAAAGGTGGGATAGTTTTCTCTTTATATACCTCTCCCTTTCGCGGAGGATGTTATTCATAATCCACCAAAGGGATAAATTTAAAGGGAACCCCTAAGGGGGTTATTGAGCCTTTTCGTCCTTTTTACGTTTTAAAAGGGGATTTTTCCCCTCAAGGATTTTGAGTTTTGCCCTGGAAATGGCGAGAGCCCCTTCGGGGATATCCCTATTTACCACACTCCCGCCGGCGATAAAGCTCCAATCTCCCAGTCTCCGAGGCGCTATTATCAGCGAGTTGCTACCTATAAAGACGTTGTTCCCCACGCAGGTTTGGTATTTGTTCACCCCGTCGTAGTTTGCAAAGACCGTTCCCGCCCCTATGTTGGTCTTCTCCCCTATAGTTGCATCCCCTATGTAGGTTAGGTGTTTTGCCTTCGTCTCCCTACCTACGGAGGATTTTTTAACCTCCACGAAGTTCCCTATCTCGGCTCTTTCACCTACGGAGCTTCCGTTCCTTATGCGGGCGTAGGGTCCCACTACCGCCCCGTTTTGGATTTCGCTGTCGCTTATATAGCTGTAGGAGAGAACCTTCACACCCTCCCCCACGCGGGTATTTTCCAGAATTGAGCCTTTCCCGATAAAGGAGTTTCTTCCTATTTCGGTGTTCCCCTTTAGGGATACGGAGGGTTCTATCTCGGTATCCTCCCCAACGCGGACATCCCACTCTATATAAACCGTTTCGGGGAGTCTTACAGTCACCCCCGACCGCTGGAGTTCCTCGATTTTCCTCCTCAGGAGGATTTTTTCCACCTCGGCAAACTGAACGCGGTCGTTTACACCTAAAAGCTCCTCCTTTTGGACTTTTAAGGTATCGACCCAATACCCCTTTTGGTGGAAAATACGGACAACCTCGGTTAGGTACAATTCCCCCGTCCTCTCGGAGGGTTTTACTTCTTTCAGAGCCTCCAATAGGGGTTTTACCTTAAATATGTAAATCCCGCCGTTGACCTCTTTAATTGCCCTCTCCTCGGGGGTGGCGTCCTTTTCTTCCACTATCGCCATAACGTTGCCCCTTTCGTCCCTCACAATCCTGCCGTAGCCCTTCGGGTTTTCCAGCTCTGCGGTGAAGATAAGCCCATCGAGGCGTTCCGCCTTCACCTTCTCAAAGCCAGCTTTAAGGGTTTCGGCGGTTATAAGGGGGGTGTCGCCGTTTAGTATCGCAACGTAGTCATCCCTATAGCGCTCGAGGAGCGGCTTTGCCTTTAAAACCGCATCCGCCGTTCCCCCCTTGGGGTTCTCCTGTTCGAAAAATTCCACCTTTGGGAGGTTCTTTAAGACCTCCCTTACGACCTCCTTTCGGTGACCGATTATTATCCCGACCCTTTCGGGGTTTAAACCCTTAACCAAAGC
>JALVTI010000117.1 GCA_027035985.1 Aquificales bacterium
GAGGACTGTTTCAAGCCGGAAAATCAGCTCGAAAACCTGCTCCCCTCGGTGCTGGAGGAAGCAAAAAAATGGGGAGACATCCCGGTAATAGTAGCCGGCGGGGTGTGGGATAAGAGGGATATAGACCGCTTTATGGAAATGGGGGCGGCGGGCGTGCAAATAGCTACCCGCTTTATAGCCACCCACGAATGCGACGCTCCGGAGGTCTATAAGAGGTTGCTCCTAAATGCGGAAAAGAAGGACATTATCCTCCTGAAATCCCCCGTCGGTTTTCCCCTAAGGGTGGTAAAAACGCCCTTTATAGAGAGGCTTTTAAACGGCTACAACGGTTGGAAAGGGTGCGTTTCCAACTGCGTAATTCCCTGCAACCACGGGGAGGAGGCTAAAAAGGTCGGTTTTTGCATCGCCGACCGTCTCGGAGCGGCTTATTTGGGAGATGTAGAGGAGGGGGTATTCATAAGCGGTGCCAACGGCTACCGCCTGAAGGAGCAGGGAATTATCTCTGTCAAGGAGCTTTTGGAAAGATTAACTAAAGGGGAGTGAGATTAACAGATTCTCGGTAGGAGTTCCCCCGCGGGGGGTTCCATTATCCTCTCCACCCCGAAGGGGGTTTTTAAAATTACCTTGGGCTTTTCCGATTTTCCGACCACCTTTCCGATGACCGCGGCGTCTTTGCCTAAGGGGTGGCTCCTCAATATCTCGAGAACCTTGTCCCCATCTTTGGGTGATACCGCTATAACCACCCTACCCTCGGAGGCGAAGTGATAGGGTTCCAATCCGAGGAATTCGCATAGACCCAAAACCTCTTCGCGGATAGGGATTCGTTCCTCCTCTACGAGGATGTCGACCTTTGAGCTGTCCGCCCACTCGTGGAGAACCGCCGATAAGCCTCCCCTCGTGGGGTCTCTCATGGCGTGAATCTCGACCCCGCTTTTTAGGAGGGGTTCTATCAATCCCCACAGGGGGGCACAGTCGCTCTCTATCGGTAGGTCGAAGCCGAGGCGCTCTGCCATAACCGCCGCGCCGTGGTCGCCAATAGTTCCGCTAACTATTATTAGGTCTCCCTCTTTGAGGTTTTTGGCGGAAAGCCCTCCGTAAACGACCTCCCCTATTCCGGAGGCGGAGATAACTATTCCATCGACCCCACCCTTTGGAAGGACTTTTGTATCCCCCGCAACCACTTTGAGGTCGAGTTTTTTGGTCTCCTTCCCTATTGTTTCGACGATTTTTTCCAAATCCTCAAAGGGGAAACCCTCTTCGATGATAAAGGAAAGGGTCATATATTTTGGTTTTGCGCCCATAACGGCGAGGTCGTTCACCGTCCCCGCAACGGCGAGCTTTCCGATATTCCCACCTTTGAAGAAGATAGGTTTAACGGTAAACCCGTCGGTGGTGTAAGCGATTTTTCCCTCCACTTTGAGGATTGCCGAGTCCTCCATCGATTCCAAAATGGGGTTTCCGAGGTGTTTGAAGAAGAGTTCCTTTATGAGTTTTTGGGTATCCTCCCCTCCCCCTCCGTGGGCGAGGGTTATTTCCCTATCCATAAGAGGGTTAATATAGGGGAGAACCTCAAGGGGCTTAGATACCTTCGACGTCGAAGGGTTTTTCCTTGATTTGTCCCTTGTAGAGGTGATAGCCGAAGCTCATTATGTAACTGCTGACAATAGCCGAAGCCATTGGGATAACCACATCGGTGTGGGTCATTTCGGTAATCATCACTATTGCGGCGAGGGGAGTCTTGGCACCCGCCGCCAGAGCTGCCCCCATTCCGGCTATAGTGAAAACCTCTATGTAATTTGGGAAATAGTTTCCGAAAATATTGCCTATAGCCAAGCCTATTAGGAGGTTCGGCAACACCAAACCGCCGGAAATTCCGAAACCCAACGTTAGGCTTGTGGTCGTTATCACCCCCGCTATGAGGAGTATATCCTTCCAAACCGGTATGGGATTCTGGGCGAGATAGGAGAGTATGTTCATCTTTGCCGGCACCGAGAGGAGCTGATAGGAAATGGTTTTTGCCAGCAAAAAGTAGATGGGTAGAGCCAATGCGGTACCGAGAAGCAGGCGTTTGCGCTTGTTTTTAATCTGTTTTGCGAAGTACTCCGCCGTATGGAATACCACGCTGTAGATGTAAACAATGAGGCTAATTATGATGCCCATAAAGACTATGTAGGGGATGATATTTAGGTTCCACGTAGGGGTTGCTGCGAGAGGTATGAAGTGGTGGCTTCCCCTGAAAAAGGAGAAGGTTAGGTATCCCACTATGCTCGCCACCAGAAGGGGAACGAAGGGTTTGTAGTTGAGGTTGTAGGTTTTTTCCAATTCCATGGCGAATATGGCGCTTCCCAGAGGGGCTTTTAGGAGGGCACCGGTAAAAGCACCGGCGCCGACGGTAGCCAAAAAGGGTTTGTACTTGTGGGAAAAGCCGTAAATTTTTCCCAGCCATTCGCCGAGTGCAACACCCAAATAGAAGGAAGGACCTTCTCTACCTGCTATAAAGGTTCCCGAAAGGGCTAATATCGCCGCAAAGAACTTCAAGAGAATGGAACTAAAGGGTACATACCTCTTGGTGCGGAGGTGAAAAATGGCGTAACCTATGCCGGGCCCCGCTATTGAGGGGTCTTTCTCTATCAGTAGGGCTGTAATGTAGGCGACAAAAAGGGGGTAAACGAAAAATAGAAAGGGATAGCTTTCCAGAAATCCGTTGATGCGAAGGATGATAAAGTCGACAGCCGACGCGAGAAAACCGGCGACGATACCCATTGCGAAGGCGAAGGGCAACCACTTACCAAGAAAGGGTGCTATGGATAGAAAATCGAAGTTTTCGGCAAAATTTTTCTTTAAAACATTCCACACCTCCAAAAGTTTGGGCGGCAGGTATTTGAAAATCATTTTGTGGAAATTTTAAAACTGCTATTAGAAAACACTAAGGCAAAGGGAAGGTGGGAAGCCGCGGGGGTATATTTAAAGCCTTATGCTATCCCCCGAAGAGCAGCTCGAAATAATAAAGCGCGGAGCGGTTGACATAATAGAGGAAGAGGAACTCCTTGAAAAACTTAAGAGGGGAAAACCCTTAAGGGTAAAGGCGGGTTTCGACCCCACCGCCCCCGACCTCCACTTGGGGCACGTCGTGTTGCTGAGAAAATTGCGCCAATTTCAGGATTTGGGACACGAGGTTTACATCATCATTGGCGACTTTACCGCCACTATAGGAGACCCCACCGGTAGGAATGAAACCAGACCTCCCCTTTCGAAGGAACAGGTTCTGGAAAATGCGAAAACTTACGCGGAGCAGGCTTTTAAGGTTCTAAACCCCGAAAGGACGAAACTCGTTTACAACTCCCAATGGTTGGAAAAAATGACCGCAAGGGACATAGTGGGGTTGACTTCCAAATACACCGTTGCGAGGATGCTCGAGAGGGAGGATTTCTCCAAAAGGTTTAAGGAGGGTATCCCCATATATATCCACGAATTTTTATACCCCCTCTTTCAGGCTTACGATAGCGTTGCGATTAAAGCCGACGTGGAGCTGGGGGGAACCGACCAGCTTTTCAACCTATTAATAGGTAGGGATATACAGAGGGAATACGGGCTCGAGCCTCAGGTCGCCATAACGATGCCCCTCCTGGTCGGATTGGACGGCGTTAGGAAGATGTCCAAGTCCTACGGCAACTATGTGGGGATAACCGAACCCCCCGAAACCATGTTCGGAAAAATTATGTCGATTCCCGACGATCTCATGTGGGACTGGTATAAACTCCTAACCGACTACACCGATGGGGAAATAGAAAACTTCAAAAAGCTCCACCCGAGGGATGCGAAACTAAACCTCGCCTACACTATTGTCAAGCAGTTCCACGGCGAGGAGGCGGCTAAAAGGGCTAAGGAGCACTTTCTAAAGACCTTCTCCCAAAGGGAGTTTCCCGAAAATGCGCCCGTGTTCAAATTCCCGAAGGGGACAAAAATCAGAGCTGATGAACTTATCCTAAAACTGGGTTTTGCACCCTCCAAAAAAGAGGCTCAACGTATTATCAAAAGCGGTGGTTTCAAAATTAACGGGGAAAAATACACCAACCCCTTCGGGGAAATAGAGGTTAACGGGGAATTGAAAATCCAGGTCGGGAAAAAGAAGTTTGCGAGAGTCCTACCGGAGGACTGAATTTTTTCTCCCCTTCGGGGTTCTTATCTTTAACCCGAAACCGTAAATTGGTATTGGTTTCAGTTCGACCTTACGGGGTGTGTTGGGGAAAAAATCCCTTTAAAGGGATTTACCGAAAATCGGAAACCCCAAATGGGTGGACTTTGGATTTTTTCCCCTTGGTGGAGCGGTTATCCCAAACCCCTTTGGGGAAGAGTATCATTTTTAACCTTTCGGTGGAAACTTTAAACTGACTCCCAAGGAGGTAAAAAATGGGTCATACAATCGCGGAAAAGATAATAGCCGCCCACGCCGGAAAGAAAGAGGTCTTCCCCGGCGATATGGTTATGGCTAAGGTAGACCTCGTTTTGGCTAACGATATAACCGCACCTCTGGCTATAAAGGTCTTGGAGGAACACGGAATAGACAAGGTTTTCGACCCCGAGAAGATAGCCCTCGTTATGGACCATTTTACTCCTCCCAAGGATATAAAGAGTGCAACCCAAGTTAAGTATGTCAGGGAATTTGCCAGAAAGCACGGAATAAAACACTACTACGAGGGTGGAGAAGTCGGTATAGAGCACACCCTATTGCCCGAAAAGGGTCTCGTCAGACCCGGAATGTTGGTTGTAGGCGCCGACTCCCACACCTGCACCTACGGTGCTTTGGGCGCATTCTCCACCGGTATGGGTTCGACCGATATAGCCTTTGCGATGGCTACCGGTGAGGTTTGGCTCAAGGTTCCCGAAACCATGAAATTTATTTACAGGGGTAAGCTCAAAAAGTGGGTAACCTCCAAAGACCTAATCCTATATACCATCGGACAAATCGGCGTCGACGGTGCGCTCTACAGGGTTATGGAGTTCGACGGGGAGGTTATAAGAAACCTATCGGTCGAGTCCCGTCTGACTATGGCAAATATGGCGATTGAGGCGGGCGGTAAGGCGGGTATTATCGCCCCCGACGAAAAAACTATCCAATACGTTAAGGAGAGAACCGACGCTCCCTTTGAACTATATTACTCCGACCCCGATGCCGAGTATCACTCCGTATACGAGTGGGATGTGAGCGACCTCGACCCCGTGGTGGCGCATCCCTTCTCGCCCGATAACGTAAAGAGCGTTTGGGAGAGCACCAACATAACGATAGACCAGGTCTTTATAGGCTCCTGCACCAACGGAAAGTATGAAGACCTAAAGATAGCGGCGGAAATCCTCAAGGGGAAAAAGGTTCACCCCTACGTGAGGTGTATAGTTATCCCCGCAACCCCCGGCGTTTACAAGCGCGCCCTTGAGGACGGAATAATAGAAACCCTGCTCGATGCGGGTTGCGTAATAGGTCCCTGCACCTGCGGTCCCTGCCTCGGCGGACACATGGGTATTCTGGGACCCGGTGAGAGGGCTGTTTCCACCTCCAACAGGAACTTCCCGGGAAGGATGGGTCACGTTACCGCAGAAGTCTACCTCGCATCTCCCGCCGTAGCCGCCGCCTCCGCGGTGTTGGGTAGAATAGCCCACCCCGAAGAGGTGGTAGGAAAAGAGGAACCCGTAGGGGTTTAATTTCTTTTTCTTCTTTCCTTTTTCCCAATAGATTCTCCAACCACCGAGGAGTAAATAAACCTATTTCCAATAAATGGATTGCCGGAAAATAGAAAACTTCCTAAGCAGACATCTAAAATTCCCCCACCCCCTTTTGGAGGAGTTATACAGGTTAGCCCTTGAGGAAAAATTTCCCGTTGTAGAACCGTCGGTGGGAAACCTTATCTATTTTTTCGTAAAACTCTTGCGGGCTAAGGTAATCGTCGAATTCGGTAGCGGCTTCGGCTATTCGGCGCTTTGGGCGGCTCTCGCCTGCGACTGGAATTGCACCGTCCACTGCATCGACTACCAGGAGAAAAACCGCAAGAGGGCTATGGAGATTTTTGAGCAGTTAGGGGTATCGGAAAAAATCCGCTACCACGTAGGGGAGGCGGAGACCGTCTTTTCCCAATTGGGGTTTGAGGACGAAAGCATAGACCTCGTTCTGTTCGACCACGAAAAGCAAAACTACAGCGGGAGTTTGGACTTAGTCCTCCCCAAACTCAAAAGGGGAGGGGTAATAATAGCGGACGACGTCCTCTGGAGGGGAGAGGTCGCAGACCCCTCAAGGGAAAACCTAAGGCTTTCCTCCCTAAGGTTTTTCCTAAAGGAGATTTCCCAAAGGGGGGATTTGGTAAGTTTCGTATGCCCCTTAGGGGACGGAGTTGCGGTTATACAAAAACTTTAAAGGTGTTAAAACTATTGTTAGACCATGGATAGAGTGGAATTTTTTAGTCTCTTCTTCAATAGGTTTGATAAAAGAAATTTAAAACCGAAAGAGGTAGCCCAAGAGTTTGAATCCTTTCTATTGGAGGAGTTCTTAAAGGTCGGTATGGAACCACTTTTGGAAGGAAAAAGCTTCACCCAAAAAATGTATTGGGAACAATTTATAACCACCGTTGCGGAAAAACTTTCGGAAAGAGACCCCTTAAAGTTTGAAAAAATGTTAAAGGCGTATATTGAACAAAAAAA